>CADCNZ010000097.1 GCA_902802935.1 uncultured bacterium
AGAAATTATTTGGGCGTTCATACTCCTCAAGATGTTGTTTGTGGCTTATTGATAGGACTTGTTTTGATTTTTGCGGTTAACAGAATAATTAATTGGGCAGAAAAAGACAAAAATAGATATTACATTTTGCTATGTATTGTAAATGTTTTAGCAATATTGGCTTTGGTATATGTATTCTTTTTTAATTCATACAGAATTGATTATCTTCCTTGCGGTGATTTACTTGTTGATCCGCATAAATTAAAATATGTAACGGCAATTGCGTACGGATACTCTCTTGGAGTTATAAACGGCTGTTTCTTATGCAGGATTTTTTCTCCTTATAATCCAAAAGAAGTAACAATAAAAACACGTGTAATTAGAGGTCTTGTCGGCACAATAGCTCTAATGATAATGTTAAAATTTGTGCTTGAATATATAATAATGAATTATATAGGTGTTAAACCAGCGATGTTAATACTATTTATCGTAGGTATTTTTATAACATTAGTCTATCCTTTGATATTTATAAAAATAGAGGCTATTTACGACACAAAATTAAAAAATAAAAAGGCATAGAATAAATAATGAGTATAGAGTCAGAAATTTTTAAAAAATATATTCCGGATTTTGATAAGATTAAAGAATTTGGTTTTATTAATAAAAATGGCAAGTTTATATTTGACAAATTATTTAGAAATGGTGAATTTAAGGCTGTTATTGAATTATTGAATTCTGAAAATATACGCGGAACTGTTTATGATATGGAAAACGGTGATGAATTCTTGCCTTTAAAAATAGAATCACAACAGGGAGCTTTTGTAGGAGAAATCAGAGACGAGTACAAGAAAATATTAGAAAACATAAGAGATAATTGTTTTATTGAAAAGTATTTTATTTTTCCTCAAACTAATAGAATATCAGATTTTATGATTAAAAAATATTGTAATAAACCTGTGTTTATGTGGGAAAAATTTCCGAATTACGGAGTGTTTAAAAATCCAAAGAATAATAAATGGTATGCTCTTGTTGGTGATATAAAACGATCAAAGCTGGATTTAAATCAAAAAGATGAAACTGTTGAAATAATTAATATAAAGCTTGATGCAGAAAAAATACAATTATTATTAAAAGAAAAAAAGACCGGTTTTTATCCTGCATATCATATGAATAAAAAAACTTGGATAACAATAGTGTTGGACGAAACTCTATCTGATGAAACAGTTTTAGATTTAGTAGATGAAAGCTATTTATATACGATAAAATAATAAACAAAGGGGTAAAGGGGTAAAGGGGTAAAGTGATGAATCTTGCAGAACGTAATAAAGAACTTATGAAAAAGTTCGAGACTATGATTAATACTGCTGACTCTTCTTTGGCAAAAGAACTGGTAGCAGATGATGCACCATTTTACACGCCGGCGAGTTCGAACCCGCTTTATGGCGGTGAAGGTTATTTATCTATTGTAAGTTGGATGAAAAAATCTTTTTCAGATGTGCAGTGGCATATTAAAGATATAGTAGCAGACGATAACAAAACTGCGGTGTGGTGGAATTTGACAGGCACTCATGACGGTGAATTTATGGGCGTAAAACCATCAGGCAAAAAAATTTCGGTTTGTGTTATGAATTTTTATTATTTTAATCAAGAAGGTAAAATTATAAATGATGTAGCTGCCGAAGGTATGATTGGCATTTTGCGCGGTATTAATGCAATGTAGGAGAAAAAATTGCCGATAGAATTCTATCGGCAATTTTAAAATTTTCTATATTATTTCTAAGATTTCGTCTTTTGTTTTTGTTGCACTATGCATAGGACTCACAACAACATCGTCTGCCGGATATCCTATCGGGAGAATTGCAACAATAGTGTAATTTTCAAGCTGTTTGAATTCTGATTTTAAAATCTTTTCATCAAAATGACCAACCCATGTTGTTCCTAATCCCAAGTCTTGAATTTCCAGCATAATGTGGGTTGCGACAATGGTTGAATCAATTTCTGCAAAGTTTTTGTTGTCAAAATTGCGAATATATGCACTATTTTTATCTGCTCCTATGATAAGAAATTCTTTTGCTCCAAAAGTGAACGGTGTTGCTTTCTTAAGTCTCTCAATAGAATTTGCTTTAAGTCTGAAAATTTTAAAAGGTTGTTTGTTGACAGCTGTAGGAGCAGCTAAGCCGGCTTGAATAATTTTATCAATTTTTTCTTCTTCTACAGGTTTTTCACTAAATTTTCTGCAAGAAAATCGTTCTTTTGCTAATTCTAAAAATGTCATAATAAACTCCTTATATATTACAAAGTAGATATTAGCATAAAATATATAAAATTTATTGTAGTAAAAATAACATGTTGCATTTGCAACACATACGTGTTTTAATTGATATATAAACAGGATTTTTTATGGAAAATACAATTGAAAAATGGGAATTTAAAATAAATCCTTGGATAACAATGATGCCTGTAATGTTATCCATATTTATGTTTGCGTTAGATGAAACTATATCAAATGTTGCGCTGCCTTATATGGCAGGAACATTTTCCATAAGTCATAATGAATCAACTTGGATAATAACAAGTTATCTTGTTGCGAGTGGTGTTATTATTCCAATGGTAGATTTTTTCAGTAAACTTATTGGCAGAAAACAATATTTCATATTAAGCATTGTTATATTTACAGTATCATCAGTTTTATGCGGGCTAGCGAATTCAATGGGTATGATGCTTATTGCTCGTATAATCCAAGGTATTGGTGGCGGCGGAATTATGCCAATTGCACAAGCGGTTATATTTGAAATATTCCCTAAAGAAAAACTCCCTCAAGCAATGGCAGTTTTTGGACTTGGTGTAATTATGGCTCCAATACTTGGTCCTACTGTCGGAGGTTGGATTACAGAAAACTGGTCTTGGCCATTTATATATTTTATAAATATACCTTTTGGAATTCTTTGCTTGTATTTAACTCAAAAATATGTCGAGGAACCACCTTATTCAAGAAAACAAGAAAATGTAAAAATGGATTTCTCAGGATTTTTCTTTCTTGCCGTGTGGTTGTTGTCATTACAAGTGGTACTTGATAAAGGTAATGATGCTGATTGGTTTGGTGCACCATGGATTTGTAAATTGTTTACGGTCTCAGTTATATCATTCTTTGCATTTATTTACATACAACGTAAAAAAAGTAAAACAGGTGACAGTTTAATCAATCTTTCAATATTTAAAAATCATAATTTTTTGATTGGTACAGGCGGGCAAATAGTGTTAATGATGGTTTTAATGTCATCGGCAGCTATTTTGCCATCTATGCTTCAATCTTTATTGGGGTATACATCTTTTTTAAGCGGACTGTCTATGCTGCCACGAGGTTTGGGTTGCTTTGTCGCTTCCTTTCTTAGTGGAATGTTGGTTGTTAAATTTGGTATAAAACCGACTTGTACACTAGGTTTAGTAACGCTTGCCGCAGGCGGGTTGTTATTTGGCCAAATAAATACAAATATTGCACTTGCAAATATTGCTATACCGAACTTTGTCTTTGGTGCCGGTATGGTGCTTTCAATGGTAACTCTTTCGAATATTTCTTGTGCAACATTGCCCAATGAAGCACAAACAAATGCTTCAGGAGTTCAAAATTTGTTTAAGAACGTCGGAGCGGCTATAGGAACTTCAATTGCTACAACTATGATTGCAAGATTTTCTCAGGCACATCAGATGATGATGGTTAAGTCATTAACAGATACAAATCAAGCATTTGTTGAAAGAGTTCATGCAATTAGTTCAGCTTTTATATCACAAGTAGATCCGGCTACTGCTATACATATGGCACAAGGTCAGATATACGGTCTTTTAAGACAACAAGCGGTATTATGGGGGTATGTAGAAACATTTAGATATTATGCAGTGGCAGTCATTTTAATCTTGCCGTTTGTATATTTTTTACAGGATAATACAAGAAAAGAACAAAAGAAAAATGCTTAAGTACAAAAAACAGACAACATATAAAGCTGCCTGTTTTTTATATAATGTTTATTTTACAACTTTTTGTAAATCCGCAGTAATATCGTCACCGCCAAAAACGACAATTCCTTTTGTTATAACAATGTCGTATCCTTTAGCCTTAGCTTCTGTTGCTATTGTATCTGTAATACTTTTATCAATTTGTTTTATCTTTGTTTGATAGTCTTTTGCAATAGCTTCTTTTTTGTTTGCAAAATCTGTATTATATTTTTTTAGAAGTTTTTCTTTATCCTCTTTTGTTTTTTGTTTTCCAACATGAGCTTGAGCTTTTTTTAGCCATTTTTCAAGTTCTTGGATTTTAGCAGTTTGTTCTTTTTTAAGGGCTTGAACTTGAGCGGATTTCATAACAACTGCTTGGACATCAACAACTGCTACTTTGGTTTCAGAAAATGCGCAACTCGTTGTAATGCATATTAAAAATAAAGCGGATAATATAATTTTTTTCATACAAATCTCCTTTAGTATTCTTCAAATAAAATAGTAACATAAAAAACATATATATTTTAATTTATGCTTAAAAATTTGACCTCATTAAAAATATTGTTACAATAGTTATATGGAAGTAACTTACGATAAGTATTCACTTATTATTGATGGGAAGAGAGTCTTTATAAAAAGTGGTGCGTTCCACTATTTTAGAACGCCAGGCGGGGATTTGGCCCGTGATCGTTTCCAAAAAATGAAAGCCGGCGGATACAATACGGTTGATATTTATTTTAATTGGAATTATCATAGTCCGCAACCTGGGGTGTATGATTTTTCCGGAGTGAAAGATGTCAGAAAAATATTACAAGCGGCAAAAGATGTAGGATTATTTGTTATAGCGCGTCCGGGACCATTTATCAATGCAGAAGTCAATGCCGGCGGACTTCCTTTTTGGCTTTTAAAAATGGAGGATGTTATTCCGAGGAACAGAAAAGGTACTGAATATCAATATTCTCCAAAGTATATGGAATATATAACTGAATGGTACGATAATATAATACCTATTATTAAAGATTTTGATAATGTGATTTTATTCCAAATAGAAAATGAGTATGCAACAGATACAATGGAAGAAGATTACATGCGTGAGCTATATAGAATGGCTCGTGAGCGTGGCATAAAGTGTCCGATTTTTCATAACGATGCTTATTTTGCAGGACTGTGGGCAAATTGTGTTGACATATATGCACTTGATCTTTATCCATTCATAAATCCGAACCAGAACTGGAAGCAGGATAATTTTTGTTTTGATACATTGGATAATGTTGAAGATATTTTTCGCAGTGCAAAAGAAGATTCGCCTCCGTTTATTGCAGAAATGCAAGCAGGGTGGTTTGATAAATGGGATGGCTCCGGTTATCAACATATAAGAGAAGTTTTGGGAGACGAGCATATTAATATAATGACCAAGACAGCTCTGTCACAAGGTGTTACTTTATTTAATCATTATATGGCTGTAGGTGGTACAAACTGGGCGAATTTGGCATGCGATGAAGTTTATACCAGTTATGAATTTACTGCGCCTATAGATGAATTTGGAATTCCGCAAAGTAATTTTTATAAAGCCAAAGAAATAAATTATTTTATAAATTCATTTGGTTTAACGCATACAGAGCCAAAGGCTTTTGATTTTTATCAGGAAAATGTATATACAAAGCTTCGTCATGATGTAGATAATGATTGCGATTGGCTATTTATAAGGAATATGAACCCTGACATAACAGAGGTAAGCCTTCCAAATGGAAAGACTACAAGGTTGAAGCCTTATGATATGAAGATATGTCCGCTTAATTTGAAACTAAAAGCTTGTGAAATTGAGTTTTCAGATGCAGAAATTTTTGCAAAACTTCAAACAGAAGATGAAGAAACATTGTTCTTTATTGCTGACGAATTTTCTAATGTTTATATCAAGGATTATTATGTTATTTCAGGAAAAAGAAAAGACTATGATAATTTTACGTTTGAAGAAAACGGAAAGAAAACGCAGATTGTATTCTTAACAAAGGAACTTTCTGACAGAACTTGGCTTTTGAACGATAAAATGATTTTTAATGCAGATTATGTTCTTCCAAACGGTGCAGTTGCCGTTGACAAGAATACTGAAATTGCATATTTTGATATGAAATACAAATTTTCAAAAAAATTGTGTATTACAACTGAATTTCAAAATTATTCAAAGCCAAAAATTCTACCAATATCAAGTGTTGAATTTTGTTCTCCGGAAATTGATATTGATTATGACTATTCAAAATGGAAAAAGGTTAACGGAAAAACTGATTCATTTTCTTGCGAATTATATGATGAGTTTATTTGGTATAAAACAAAAATTCCAGCCAATTTGCAGGAAATTACATTAAGTGCGAGACATTTGTTTGCGGTTTATATAAACGGAAAAGAAATTTTAAACAGGAATAGCTACAAACTGGAAAAATTGCAAGAGGTACCGGAGACTATATCAATAGGCTTAAACGGAATCTGTAGAGAGAATAGAGAGTTCAATGAACTTACAATATTGGTGCAGAATTTGGGTTTTGATAAAGGTTTTTCTGGAGATACAAATAATCCAAGGGGACTTGTTCTATGTGAGACAATGCCCAAAATACCATTGGAATTTAGTGTTCAAGAAAAACTTGCTATTGAACGGTGTGATAAAAGAGAAAGTGAAAATCCTTATTTAACAAAAATTACCGCTCATTTTGATATTGATTTTAATGATAATGTGTCATTTGCCAAATATGTTTCGTTTGAAGACTTTAGATGCAGGCGTGCAACAATATTTCTTAATGGTGTAAAAATAGGCAGATATATAAAGAGGCGTCACGTACAAGAAAAATTTTATCTGATAAATGAGTTTTTAAAACCTCATAATACCTTGGAAGTAGTTGTTTGGGAAAAAGACAGGAACGTGAAATCGCCATGGGGCTTTAAATCCGACATGAAAAATGTTAAAATATTAATAGGTACATACAAGATGTATCAGCTGTTTAAATAAGATGAGGTATGAAATGGTAGTCGTTCCCGAATTTTTAATCAAAAGGATTTATCAAAAAGGTTCGCTAAAGAAGACAGAAAACGGTGCAAGTGTAACTCTTAAAAATGTACTGGGTCCAGGGTTTATAAGTGGTTTTAATTATGTAAAAATTAACGACAAAGTTTTTGAACCAAAAGATGTTAAATTCATAACAAACGGAAAGGAACTATTGGGAACTGAAGTTTCTGAGGACAATCCGGTTGCTTTCAGGCTTGGACAATCAGGGACTTTGATAATGACAGGACAAGAATGTATCGTAGCAGGAACTAATAAAATTGTTATAGAAGCAATGAATCCTGAGGCAGGAAAAGTTGTTTTGTCAGTTGATGATGTTGTGTAATTAAAGCCCTGCAGATTTATATTGTTTGTAATCGTTCATGATCCTGTGCACAAAATGCTTTGAATGATGTGGTATTGTGTTATTATTTCTTTGAATGGCTACCGGTCCTGAATTATATGCGGCAACTGCAAGCTCCATAGAACCAAACATTTTATACATGCTTTTATAATATGTAATGCCGGCTTTAATGTTATCGTCCAAATCGTAAGGATTATAGCCCATATTTTTTGCAGTTGCAGGAGATAGCTGAAAAACACCAATATGTCCTCCCGCACTTTTGATATCTTGACGAAATCCGGATTCTGTTTTAGCAATACTTAAGACAATAGCAGGTTCTACTCCCATAGATTTGGCTTGATTTATTATATTTTGTTTTACTTCATCCGTACTTGCGGCAAAAAGGCTGTTAATTGCCATAAAATACACAAAAGATATTAGAACTCCTTTATAAATAAACTCTCTCATCTTTTAAATTATACCATAACTTGTTCATTTACCAAATTTATACTATAATTTAACAGAATTGTAGAATAATTCAATCGGTAACTGAGGTAAAATTTTGGAAGAGCAGAGACCAAGCTGGACATCAAGATGTTCCTTTATATTGGCGGCAGTAGGTTCCGCAGTAGGATTGGGTAATATATGGAGATTTCCTTATATTATGGGTCAGAATGGCGGTGCGGTTTTTTTAGCTGTATATCTTTTATTGATTATGACAATATGCTTTATTCCTCTTTTTGCTGAACTGGCAGTCGGAAAAATAACAAAAAAGGAGTGCATAGGTGCTTATGAGTCAGTAAATCCAAAGTTAAAGTTTTTTGGTGTATTAAATCCAATTACCGGTATTTTGATATCTTCGTTTTATTTTATAGTGGGCGGTTGGATTATAAATTATATATTTTTAGGTTTTATAAATCCCAAAATATCAGATTATTCTGAGTATTTTTCTATATTCACAAATGAAGCGTTCTCAAATTGTGTTTATGCGCTGATTTTTTTATTTATATGTATTTTGTTTTCTGCAAGAGGCATAAAAAGAGGCATAGAATTTGCAAATAACTTTTTAATGCCATTATTTGCAGTGATATTAATAGGACTTATTATTTTTTCTGTCAATCTTCCTAATGCATATTTAGGCATAGAATATATGTTTAAACCTGATTTTTCAAAATTAAACAGTCATCTTTTTTTGTCAGCACTGGGTCAAGCTCTTTTTACATTAAGTATAGGTATGGGTGCAATTCTTACGTACGGAAGTTATATAAAAGAAGATAAAGGCATTGCAAAGTCGGCTTATACAATTATTATTTCAGATACTTTATTTGCATTGATGGCAGGCGTTATGATATTTCCTGCAATATATTCATTTGGGCTTGAGCCAAATTCCGGCGCCGGCTTAGTGTTTGTTACATTGCCTTATATATTTTCACAAATGCCGCACGGAGACATTGTTTCAATCGCATTTTTTGTTTTGCTTTTGGCTGCAGCTATAACATCAGGTATAAGCATTATAGAGGTTCCGATTGCGGCATTGGTTGAACGTGCAAAATTTTCACGTACCAAAGCTTGCGTTGTTTTATATTTTATAATTTCTGCTATAGCAATACCTGCAGCACTATCTTTTGGGATATTAAATGATTTTAGAATCTGTCAAAAAACAATTTTCGACTTTTTAGACTTTATAACTTCAAATTGTTTAATGCCATTGAATGCGTTATTTTTATGCCTGATTGCAGGTTGGTGTATAAAAATTAGCGGAAAGCAATTTATTAATAATAATATAGTCGCAGCGTTGTTTGATATCGGTTTAAGATATATTGTTCCGATAATATTAATCTTTTTACTTTATGTCGGTTTAAAATAAGATTGCTAAATTTAACTCAATGTATATTGAGTTAATTTGAATTTATTTTCTTTCTTTTTTCAACAGAATTAAACAGATGCCTAAAGAAATCAGTGCGGAAATAATCCAGAAATTGATAGCACTGTTCCAAGAGAATTTGTCAATAATATAACCTGTGCCGACACCTGATAGAATTGAGCCTATATAACCAAACATTCCGCAAAATCCTGTAACAGCAGAAGCAACTTTTTTAGAGCTTGATTCTACAGCAGAAAGCCCGCCGATTAAAACTTGAGGTCCGCATGTGAATACACCAATCGCGGATACATAGACATAATCCAGCATAGGAATCTCATTAACTTTAAACAAATATATACATATTGCCAAAAGAGTCAGGCATATAATATTAACAGGTGCTCTTTTCCCTCCAAATAATTTATCAGAAACGACACCTGCACCTATAGTTCCCAATACCCCAACTAAAGGAAGAAAACTGATTATCTTTGCGGCTTCCGCAATTGTATATTGCTTCATATCAACTTGATACATTACAAGCCAGTCAATTGTTCCATATCTTACTACATAGACAAAAATGTATGCAATTGCCAAAAGCCAAACCGTAGGATTCTTAATTATGTATTTTTTGAAGATTTCAGCATAAGATTCTTTTTCTTCATCGTCTTTTTGCTTGACAGGTTCTACATAATTAGGATCTTTATATTTCTCTATATCAGGTAAACCTATGCTAACAGGTTTGTCTTGTAAATTCTTGTAGAAGAAATAACAGAATATAATTGCAAAAAATGCCGGTACATAGAACACAGATTCCCACCCATAATGAGTGATTAAAAACCCTGAAAGAATCATACTTATATATGTACCAACTTCATGAGAGGATGACCAAAGCGACCACTTAACCCCTCTTTCTTTATTTGCAAACCAATAAGAAAGATTTTTTGCAATAGGAGGGAATCCCATTGATTGGAACCATCCGTTTATGCCCCAGAAAAATGCCAATAACCATAAAAGTATTGATACAGGCGGTAAACCAAAGAAAGAAATTTCCGCAGGTACAAAATGAGCACATACAACAAACAAAATATTCACCAGCGCAGATATGAATAATGCTGTTGGTAGAATTCTCTTTGCGTTTGTGTTATCTGCAATAATTCCGTTAATAAATTTTCCGGCAGCGTATGAAAAATACAATGAACTTCCTAGCAAACCAAGTTCCAATTTACTGTAACCAAGTGCTTCTTGTATTGCAGGAAGAGCTACTGAAATATTCTTACGGCATGTATAAAAAATTATATATCCGAAAAACATTGATAAAAATATACGCATTCTCCACATAGCATATGTTTTGTCAATTTGTTCTTTATCAGCTATTGGTTCTGCTGGCTCAGGTTCTTTGTAAAAGCTTTTTATTTGACTAAGTATACTCATACTTCTTAATAATTCCCTCTAAAATATTATACAAGAATATTATCTCATAAACATAATAAAAAGTTTATGCTTTTGCTGTAGTCTTGTTTTGACTTGCTTTCTGTGCTTTTTTTGCATCAGCATCTTCAAAAATTTTCTTAAATACAGAAGCAAGAGGTGTTGCAATAAGAGGAGTTATGATTCTTTTTGTTAAAATTTGCATTGCAATATTAACTGTAAGTACAGTAAAACCAAGTCTGGCATATTTTGCATTTTTCTCAATTTGGGGTTTTATACCTTTTACAAAATTTTCATAAGTGGTTGTTGATTTTAATTCTTGAGGTAATGCATCAAATCGTTTTTTCATGTATGGTTCTGCAGTAGAGAAAGGTTTTGTTTTAGCTATAGTTCT
>CADCNZ010000098.1 GCA_902802935.1 uncultured bacterium
ATATACGCTCTTGCAGAAGAAATTAAAGAAGCTTTTTACGGTGACAGAATCGTAATTTTTGCACCGCTTTATTTATCAAATTATTGTGTTAACGGATGTGTATATTGTCCTTATCACGCAAAAAATAAGCATATCCCACGTAAAAAGCTTACGCAGGAAGAAGTAAAAGCCGAAGTTATTGCACTTCAAGATATGGGGCACAAGCGTCTTGCAATCGAATCTGGCGAAGATCCTGTCAATAACCCGATTGAATATATTTTGGAATGTATTAAAACAATCTATTCAATTAAGCATAAAAATGGTGCTATTCGAAGAGTTAACGTAAATATAGCCGCTACAACAGTTGAAAATTACAGAAAGCTGAAAGAAGCCGGAATAGGAACTTATATCCTTTTCCAAGAAACTTACCACAAGGAAAGCTATGAAAAACTCCACCCGACAGGACCTAAGCATAATTATGCTTACCATACGGAAGCAATGGACAGAGCTATGGAAGGCGGAATTGACGATGTAGGTTTAGGCGTTCTTTTCGGTTTGGAAAGATATAAATACGAATTTGCTGCACTTCTTATGCACGCAGAACACTTGGAAGCAGTACATGGAGTCGGCCCGCATACAATCTCTGTTCCGAGAGTTAAAAAGGCTGATGATATTGATCCGAACGCTTTTGACAACGGCATAGACGATGAAACATTTGCAAAAATCGTTGCACTCACTCGTATTGCTGTTCCATACACAGGCATAATCATCTCTACCCGTGAAACTCAATCCGTCAGAGAAAAATTATTACAGCTTGGTGTGTCACAGGTTTCAGGCGCATCAAGAACTTCTGTCGGAGGATACACAGAGGAAGAACGCCCTGTGGATACGGAACAATTCGATGTTTCTGACCAAAGAACTCTTGACGAAGTCGTGCGCTGGCTTATGGAGCAGGGAAAGATTCCTTCCTTCTGCACTGCATGCTACAGAGAAGGACGTACCGGCGACAGATTTATGTCACTCTGCAAATCAGGTCAAATTCAAAATTGCTGTCATCCGAATGCTTTGATAACACTAAAAGAATTCCTTGAGGATTACGCAACTGAAGAAACAAGAAAAGTTGGAGAAAAGCTTATTGAAAAAGAAATCAACAATGTTCCGAATGAAAAAGTGCGAGAAATTCTAAAAGGAAATCTTAAAGAAATCGAAAGTGGTAAAAGAGACTTTAGATTCTAGGGGTAAATGAGGAAAGAAAAGATATTATGTCTTTATCAAATACAACAAGCTCAGAAAGATTACATATAGCGTTTTTTGGCTGCCGCAATGCGGGCAAATCATCTTTGGTTAATGCAGTTACAAACCAACAACTCTCTGTAGTATCAGATGTCAAAGGAACAACAACCGATCCAGTTAAGAAAGCAATGGAGCTTTTACCTATCGGACCTGTAGTTATTATTGATACGGCAGGGCTTGATGACGAGGGTAAATTAGGTGAATTGCGTATTGAAAAAACAATACAAGTCTTGGGCAAAACCGATATTGCAGTTTTGGTTATAGATTCAACTATCGGGATAAATGACTATGATAAGGAATTAATAAAGATCTTTGAAGAAAGAAAAATACCGTTTGTAATTGTTTATAACAAGTCAGATTTGATGAATAAACCCTACCCGCCCCTTGAGGGAGGGGTAAATAAACCTTTAACTAACAAGCAAAACTACCCGCCCCTTGAGGGAGGGTCGAAATCTTTGATTTCGGGGTGGGGTAAAAATGCCTTACATAAATATAGCAAATCCTCACAAAATAATGCAATTGAATTGCGAAATAATCCTACAAAGCAAGAAAGAACTTTATGGAAATATCTAAATAAATCACAATTGGGATATAAATTTAGAAGGCAACAACCAATAGGAAATTATGTAGTTGATTTTTTCTGCTCAGAACTTAACTTAATAATAGAACTTGATGGCGGTCAGCATAATGAAATTCAAAACATTGAATATGACAAAAAAAGAACGGAGTTCTTAAATAATAACGGATATAGAGTTCTAAGGATATGGAATAATGATATTGACAATAATATAGAAGGGGTAATTGAATATATAAAAATGAATTTAACCCCACCCCCTAACCCCCTCCCTCAAGTGGCGGGGGAACTCGTTCAAAAACAAGGTCAATATTTACCCCCTCAAGGGGCGGGGGAACTCGCAGTTTCGTCTAAAACAGGCGAAGGGGTAAATGAACTTCGTGAACTTTTAGGCAAAATCGCAAGTGAAAATAAGGTTGAAAAATATATTGTAAAAGACAGACTTAAAGCCGGAGATATTGTAATCCTTGTTATTCCGATTGACGAATCAGCTCCTAAAGGTAGAATAATACTCCCTCAGCAAAATGTTTTGAGAGAATGTCTTGATGCTCACACAACAGCAATTTGTTGTCAGGTTGAAGAACTTGAACAAATACTAAATAACATAACCCCTAAATATGTTATTACCGATTCTCAAGCCTTTAATAAAGTAAAAGATATTGTACCTGAAAATATTATCCTTACTTCGTTTTCAATACTTATGGCAAACTATAGGGGTAAATTAAATTCACTTATTAATAGTGCAAAAGTTTTGTCAGAACTTCAAGATGGCGATACGGTTTTGATTTCCGAAGCATGTACACACCACAGGCAATGCAATGACATAGGAACAGTTAAGTTCCCCAAATGGATTAGTGATTATACAGGGAAAAATATTAATTTTGAATTTACTCAAGGTGGTGAATTTCCCGCGGATTTAACTAAGTATAAGCTGATTATCCATTGCGGAGGATGCATGATTAACGAAGCTGAAATGAAAACTCGTCAGCAAAAAGCAGGGGCAAATGGTATTCCTATGGTAAACTATGGTATGGCTATTGCTTATATGAACAACATACTAAATCGTTCGCTGGAAATTTTTAATTGAGTTAATCCAAGCAAACTGTCCTTTGTTTCTTCAATAACGTCCAGATTTGTTAAAAGTTTTTCTTTATATTTTTTAATCTTATTAATGTATTCTGTTTGAATTTCATCACCACTGACAAAAATAGTATCCATTTGTTTAACCAATATATATAAATTGTCTAATGCAACAATTATATTCTGCATTTCTATTTTTTCTTTTTTGTTCACTATTAACCTCAAATATAATACTTTTTATGCTTATTATACATTAAAAGTATTAGATTAGCAACCATTAATGGACAATAAGGGGTTAAAACTGCCAAATCGGTCTTATATAATTCATTTATGACAATAGATGAATTAAAATTAAAAGAAATATTAGCCTTAAATATTCGTGTTGCCAGAACAAGAAGACAATTAACCCAAGAAACTCTTGCAGAAATGGCAGGAATTTCCGTAAAGCATGTTACGAAAATTGAAAATGCGCAAGTTAATACCAGTATATATTTTATATACAGGATTGCAAAAGCCCTTGATGTTAAAATAGATGAACTTGTCACAGAATACAAAAAGCTCTAAAATTCGTGATAAAATACATGTATGAATAAAGACGAGCTTATCGACATATTATCGGATAATTCAAAAAACGATTGGCTTTTTAAAGAAGCTGACCGGATTCGTCATGAAAATGTCGGGGATGAAGTGCATCTCAGGGGTTTGATTGAATTTTCCAATATCTGCAAGCGTCAATGTAAATATTGCGGGCTGAGAAGTGCTAACAAAGAAATAGAACGGTACAGGATTTTAAAAGATGAAATAATCAGTCTTTCAAAAAATGCTGTTAATTTGGGTTATAAAACAATAGTTTTGCAATCCGGCGAGGATGATTATTACGATACAGATAAAATGTGTGAAATTATTCGTGAAATAAAAAAACTTGACGTAGCACTAACTTTGAGCATAGGTGAAAAAACTTACAACGAATATAAAGCATTCAGAGAAGCAGGTGCAGACAGGTATTTACTAAGAATTGAAACTACGGATGAAAGTTTATACGAAACTATGCATCCTAATGCAAGTTATAAAAATCGAGTTGAATGCCTATATAATCTTAAAGAACTTGGTTTTGAAACAGGGACAGGCTGTCTTGTGGGACTTCCTGACCAAACAATAGAATCTTTGGCAAATGATATTTTGTTTTTTAAAGAGCTTGATGCCGATATGATTGGAATCGGTCCATTTATTCCGCATAAAGAAACGCCCCTGAAAGATGTTTCTAAAGGCGATTTTTGGCTTGCACTAAAAGTCATGGCACTTACAAGAATAAACATGCCAGATATCAATATTCCTGCAACTACAGCTATGGAAACTCTAAATCCAAATGGCAGAATTATTGCACTCCAAAGCGGTGCAAATGTTGTCATGCCAAATGTAACTTCAACCGAATACAGAGCAAAATACGAAATCTATCCGAATAAAATATGTTTAGGCGATGCTCCTGAACAATGCAGAGGATGTATTGAGGGCAAGATACGTTCAATAGGCAGAACTATTAGTTCAGAAAAAGGATTTAGGAAAAAAGTATAAAAAATTGGCGAACTTTATACAAATTTCGCCAATCAAATTTATTTACCCTACTATGCAACAGTAATAGCTGATACAGGGCAAGCACCGGCTGCTTCTTGAACAGCATCTGCATTAGCATCTACATTAGCAGCGTTAACAACAGCCTTATCTTCAATTGAAAATACTGCGTCGCAAATTGATTCGCAAGCGCCGCATGCAATACATGAATCTTCAATGGTTACGTTCATTGATTTTCTCCTTTTTTATATTATCTCCCGTCTTTTTAAAGACTATATATATTATACATGTTCAAAACCCAATTTCAAGAGGAGTATTAACTAGATAAAAACAGATATTTTAATTTGAGTTAAAACATTAATTTTTCCTTAATATTTATAATTTAATCAAAAATATATAGTATAAATAAGATGTTAATAGAAATAAGGAGGAATATATTATGGCATTAAAACCTTTACAAGACAGAATTGTTATTAAAGTTATTGAAGATACAGAACAAACTGCCGGAGGAATATTTATTCCTGATAGTGCAAAAGAAAAACCTCAAAAAGGTGAAGTTGTTGCTGTAGGCGAAGGAAAAACTAATGACAAAGGTGAAAAAGAACCTATGGGCGTAAAAGTGGGTGACACTATTCTTTATGCAAAATATGCAGGTACAGAAGTAAAAATGGACGGCGTTGAATACAAGATTTTGTCAATTAAAGATGCGCTTGCAATTGTTGAGTAAAATATCGTGAATCGTGATTTGTGAATTGTGAATCGAGGTTTAAGTGAACCATAAAGATTTAGATGTTTGGAAAAAGTCAATTGAATTGGTAACTGAAATATATTCCGTTACATCAAATTTCCCTAATGAAGAAAAATTCGGAATTGTTTCACAAATTCGCAGAGCTGCGGTTTCTATTCCATCAAACATAGCTGAAGGTTGTGCCAGATATTCGGATAAAGAAGCGCTACATTTTCTTGATATAGCTGTTGGGTCTCTTGCAGAACTTGAAACTCAGTTAATTATTGCAAATAATTTGGGATTCATAAGAAATAACGAAATTTTGCAGAAAATATATCCAATCGGGCAAATGCTGTCAGGTTTAAAGCGACATTTAAAGCAAAAAGAGGAAAATTCTTAATATTAAACTTCGATTCACGACTCACGATTCACGACTCACAATTTACAAAGATATATTAAACAAAAAAGGAGATAAAAAATGGCTAAGAAAATAGTTTTTGAAGAAGAAGCAAGAAAATCGCTTCTCAAAGGTATAGATGCGGTAGCAGATGCCGTTAAGGTTACACTCGGACCAAAGGGCAGAAACGTAATTTTACAAAAGAAATTCGGCGCACCTCAAATCGTTAACGACGGTGTTACTATTGCTAAAGAAATTGAATTACAAGACGGTTTGGAAAATGCAGGTGCACAACTTCTTAAAGAAGTTTCATCTAAGACAAACGATGTTGCAGGTGACGGTACAACAACCGCATCAGTTCTTGCACAAGCTATCGTTAGAGAAGGCTTGAAGAACTTAACCGCAGGCGCTAACCCTATGTCAATGAAACGTGGTATTGACAAGGCTGTTGAAATTTCTATCAACAAAATTAAAGATTTATCAAAATC
>CADCNZ010000099.1 GCA_902802935.1 uncultured bacterium
CCCGACAAGTTTTCAAAAGAACATTTGAAAGCTCTGCAAGATATTCACAGAGATTTTGCAAAGAATCTTGCTTCGATTTTGACAAGCTATCTTAGGATGGAAGTCGAAATAGATGTTATATCAGTAGACCAATTGACATATGAAGAATTCGTTCGCTCAATGCCATCACCTATAAGCGTAGGTGTATTTGAGTTTGAACCTTTATCAGGGCAAATTCTTTTGGGAATAAGCTTTGAAGTAATTTCATGCATTGTAAACAGAATGCTTGGAGGTATTGGTTCTATTGATGCTCAGACACGAGAACTTACAGATATCGAAAAAGCTTTGGCAAAAAAAGTTATAAATATTATTATTAAATCACTTGAGGATGCATGGAATACAATTATTCCGGTTACAGGTAAATTTATAAGCTTGGATGACAACTATCAATCAATTCAAGTTGCGACAGCCGGAGAAATTGTTGCGCTTCTGACTTTTGAGGTACAAATTTCAGGTAAGCACTTCGGATTATTTAGCATTTGTTTCCCATATCCTGTATTAGAAACTGTTTTAGGTCACTTGAGTACTCAACACATTTTCCAAACAAAAGGTTTAGTTGCATCCAACGATGAAAGAATGAAAATGATTTCAAAAATCAACTCTTCAACAGTTGATTTAAGAGTCCAATTTGGCTCTTGTGCTATTACACTTGATGACTTTTTGCAACTCTCAGAAGGCGATATCATCAAACTTGATAATAAAGTTGATGATGATTTAATAGTAAAAGTTAACGGCGAAAAGAAATTTTTTGCACGGCCCGGAAAAATGAAAGACAAAATTTGTGTTAAAATAACAGATGTATACGATGAGATGCATGAATTATTAAGAAACTATTTTTAGAGAGGTTTTCCAATGATTGATGACGATGATGTAAAAGAACCTATAGATAATGATGGTACTGATGTAGAACCGGAAGAAATAACTCCGGCTTCTGGAAATGCAGAACCAAAAGAATTCTCACCTAAAATTGAAGAGATGGATGAAGGACACCAAGATAAAACCGTAACAGTACAACCGGTTCAATTTGCTTCATTTGAAGATTTAGATCAAGTTCAGGGTCCGCAAAACCAGAATTTGAATATCTTGCTTGATGTCAAATTACAATTATCTGTAGAACTTGGTAAAACAGAATTACCTATTAAAAAAGTGCTTGAATTAACAAAAGGTTCAATTGTAACATTAAACAAAGCTGCAGGTGAACCGGTTGAACTATATGCAAACGGCAAACTTATTGCATATGGCGAAGTTGTTGTAATTGAAGACAATTTTGGTTTAAGAATTACACATATTACAGATCCGGTTAAACGCTTGAACACGTTGAACAGCAATATGTCAAAAGAAGAAAATCAATTATAAAAAATAAAAAAAGGGGCGAGAGAATCTCGCCCCTTTTTTATTTTTATTTAAATTCTGTCAAAACCGGTATATTTCCTTAATACTTCAGGAATTATAATTGTTCCATCCGCTTGCTGGAAGTTTTCTATAATAGCTGCAAATGTTCTGCCAACTGCCAATCCGGAACCGTTTAAGGTATGAACAAATCTTATTTTGCCATCTTTGTCGCGGTAACGAATATTTGCACGTCTTGCTTGATAGTCACCAAAATTTGAACAGCTTGATATTTCTTTATATGTATTATACGAAGGCAGCCATACTTCCAAATCAAAACATTTATTTGCACTAAAGCCTATATCTGCAGTACAGAGCGCTACTCTTCTATATGGAAGCCCCAAAAGTTCCAAACATCTTTCTGCATTTTGAGTTAATTTTTCATGCTCATCTTTACTTGTTTCAGGTGTTGTCAATTTTACCATTTCTACTTTATTAAATTGGTGAACTCTTATTAAACCTCTTGTGTCTTTACCTGCAGAACCGGCTTCACGTCTAAAGCAAGGAGTATAAGCTGTCATATATTTAGGCAAATCGTCTTCGCTTAATATCTCTCCTGAATATATGTTAGTAACAGGCACTTCTGCCGTAGGAATCAAGTACAAATCTTCATCAACACATTTGTACATATCTTCCGCAAATTTAGGAAGCTGACCTGTTCCGGTCATAGTAGCAGAGTTTGCCATAAATGGCGGTAATATTTCTTCATAACCGTGCTCTTCCGTATGCAAATCAAGGAAAAATTGAATAATTGCCCGCTCTAATTTTGCGCCTTTTCCTCTGTACAAAGTAAATCTTGATTGTGAGAGCTTAACACCGCGTTCAAAATCCACAATACCTTTTTCCTCACATAAGTCCCAGTGAGCTTTTGGGGTAAAATCAAATTTTGTCGGTTCACCCCATGTCTTTATTGTAGGATTATCATCTTCTGATTGACCTATCGGTGTTGTCTCATCAGGAATGTTAGGAGTACGCAAAAGCAAATCTCTCTGAGCATTATCAAGTTCAATTTGTTTTTCTTCAAGTTCTTTGACCTTATCTCCGAGAGCTCTTATTTCTTCTTGCAAAGCATCGGTATTTTCACCGTTTTTCTTCATCATACCTATTTTTTGAGACTCGGTTTTGCGTTTCGCACGAAGCTCATCGGCTTCTGTTTGAATTTTTCTGCGCTCAGAATCTATTTCTAAAACTTTGTCAATTGAAAGCTCAGGATTTCTTCTCTTTAAAAGTTCATTAATTTTTTCAGGATTTTCTCTTATTAATTTAATATCTAACATTCCTAATACCTCTTTTCTAAAACAATTATAGCATTAAAAAGACAAGATTAAAAAGGAAAATATATTACAGATTAAAAGATATTTTTTAACTTTTGTAACAAAATGGCAATTTTTTTTAAAAAAAATACTTTATAGATTTACGAGGAATTTTTAATAGGAAGAATATTATGAGTTTAAGAGTAGAAACTGAAAGAAACACCAACTATGTAACAAACACTGATAACAATGGTAATAACAAAAAACTTAGGAAAACAGTCACTGAACATATAGTAGAGCCGAAAAAAGAAGAGGAAAATATAGATAAATTACCTCAAGGATATTCTATAGAGAAAAGTCCTAATGTTGATAATAAGGCTGTTAAGAAAGATGACGACGATGACGATAAGGTTGTTAAAAAAAATACTGACGACAATAACGACGATTATGAAACCACTTTTGGTGAAAATGGCATTGAGATAGATTCGGAGCAAAGAATTCATACAAGAAAAAGCATTGCACAACATGCTGATAATCAATATACAAACGCTATAGGCGCTCAAATGGAAGAAGCTTTTTTCGACGATATTGATGATGGCGATGAAACCGGTACTAAATACGTAAAAGCTATGCAGGATATAAAAGATGATAATTTCAACTTTTTTAATATCATTCCTGAAAAATTACACGTTTATGGAAGCGGAACGGCTGAGTTTTCAGGGTATAAAACCACTGATGATGAAAATAATAGAATAAAAATAAATACACAAGCATACAAAGGAAATGTCGGAATAACTTATGGGAAATCATACAAAAATGGCGGTTCTTTAAAAGTTATCGGCTTTGGTCAAGCAACAAAAACAACAGACCATATAGATGGAACTATTTCTAAGGATTCAAAAACATATAAGATACCTGATGAGATTTTTGATGAAATTGACGAAAAGGAATTAAATGAAATTCCTGATATCCAAGAATTAAACAAAACTCCTATTGATAACACAGATATCAATACAGACGGTTTAGATGATATCTCTGAGCTTGAGCATTTTAACATGAGAGAAGATGACCTTGATATTAAAGCCTATGTTGGTGCCCAATATAAATTCAAAAACGGAGACTTGACTACCGGCACTCTTTCTTTTTCAAAAGACGGAGGGAATGGAGATACAAGATTTGACGGTATGGCAAGATACGATAACAAGAAATATGGTATTTACGGTCAATTTAATATAACAGATTATATTAATAAAGCTGATAGTTATGAAGTTGACCAAAATACACACAATACGGTCGTAACTAATATTAAATTCGGTTTTAATAATGACGAAAGTGAAGATTACGAAGGGGAAGATTTTCAACCATACGAACAGTCTACAGAAACAGATACAGACCCTCAACAATTAGTTCAAGAAAGTGTTAAAAAATGGAAATTACACACTCATCCTTACGTAATTTCAAGAATAGTAGGCCAAAGTTTTGAAAATGGTTTAGGAGTAGAACAATCTTTTAAAGGAACCGGCTCTAATTCCAAACTAAACTTTGTTCCTGCCGTACAATATTCTATTGATATAGTTCCAAAAGATGAAGAAAACCTTGACTATATGCACAACATTGCTTTTGGCGGGAACATTGATTACACAAAAAGTCTGGCAAAAGGTACATTGAATGCAACTGCTAAAATAAGAAATAAATATACATTTGGAGACGGAAACAGCTTTACCGCTGCTTTAAATACTGCTTACAGAAATGAACAAGTTTCAGTCGGAGCAGAAGCTGTGTATATAAAAATTCCTGATTCCAATTACTTCGGTGTCAATGCAGATGTTACATATAAGCCTAAAAAAGTTAAATGGCTTGAAACTTTTATCACCGGAAACTACGTTTCAAATAACGATTCAGATTCAAATATTAGCGGTTGGTCAACACAATTAGGCGCAAGAGTTAACTTTTAAAACCAACTAATTATAACAAATTTGCATTATTTAATTTATAAACATACAGTCACCATAACTGTAAAAGCGATATTTCTGCTCAATCGCGTGTTTGTATGCTTCAAAAATAAAATCTTTTCCTGCAAGTGCACTCACAAGCATCAACAAAGTTGATTTCGGTAAGTGAAAATTTGTGATAAGTTTATCAATAACCTTAAATTCATATGGGGGGTAAATGAATAGCTCAGAGGCACTTTTACACGCTCTAATTTCTCCGAATTGTTTGTATGCGGTCTCTAAGGTTCTTACTGTTGTAGTTCCCACCGCAACAATTTTTTTCCCTTGTGCTTTCGCACGATTTATTAAATCAGCCGTTTCTTGTGTTATTTCAAAGCTCTCTGAATCCATCTTGTGGTCAAGCACATTTTCGCATTTTACGGGACGAAAAGTTCCTATTCCTACATTTAAAGTAACATAACCAATCTCAACCCCTTTATCAGCCAGTTTTTTAAGAATCTCTTCAGTAAAATGCAAGCCTGCAGTCGGCGCAGCAACAGAGCCTTCATCTTTTGCATAAACCGTTTGATATCGCTCAAAATCAAGTTTTTTTAGCTCATCACTTGTCATTTTGCGCTCAATATACGGAGGTAAAGGTATATTCCCTACCTTATGCAGTATTTCAAGCAGATTTCCGTCATAAATCATTTTCACAAGCCACTTACCATCATCAGGTAAAGGTTTAAGCACTTCTACTGACAACTCATCCGCAATTCTTATAACAGTACCTTCTTTAACTCTCTTTGACGGACGGATAAGAACTTCCCATAAGCCGCTATGCCCTCGCCCTGAGGAAGAAGGTTGAGGTGAGGAAACATCTGCTTCTTTAAGCAAGAATACTTCTATCTTTGCACCGGTTTCTTTATAGCCGTACAGACGTGCAGGAATAACCTTTGTATTATTCAATATCAAAACATGTTTTTCATCTAACAAATCTACAATGTCGTAAAAATGCTTGTCCTGTATTGATTTATTTTCAACACCAAGCACCATCATACGCGAATTTTCGCGTTTTTCTGAAGGTGTTTGAGCTATTAATTCTTCGGGCAGTGTGTAATCAAATTCACTTAAAAGCATTCTACTCTTTTTCCTTAATCGGTTTTGCGTTTGCAACATCAATATCACTGATTTTTGCTTCCTTTGCAGCATCTTCAGCTTCAAGCTGTTTGTTTATCACAATTGTTTGAAGAACTTGGAAGCAGTTGCTTGCAACGAGATACAATAGAACGCCTGCCGGTATAGGAATAATGAAGAATGTAAACCCAAGCATTAGAGGCATAAATGTATTCATGGATTTTTGCATTGCCGCTTGCGCAGGATCTTGATTTGCATTTTTGTTCATTGACATCATTGCTTTTTGAGAAAGCACCATAGTTATCATAAACAAAATAAGAAGCGCAAATACATCCCAATGGAATTGGGCTTTTACTTCTTTTGTAGGAATTGTGCTTATAAGAAGACCCTCTTTTCTTTCAAAAGTCATTTTTTCGGCTTCTTTTGTCTGAACATCAGTTACGACAACTTCTGCTTTTTCGATTTGGTCAAGCTGACTAAATTTAAGATTAAGACTATCTAAGCTAATTTTAAAATCAGCAGGTTCACCCGGATTTAGTTCTCCTTGAACCTCTACAGCTTTATTTGGTTTTTCTATTTTTACATTTTCTAAAGGTTCGTCATTATCTTTCAAAAATACTTTAGCAGTTTTTCCGGTCATAAACACATCATATTTTGAAACACCAAATACTCCGTCATTTGAGATTCCTGCCGAAGTTTTCATTGTCGCGTCAAGTCTGTTTATGAACAAAAAGTGAGAATCACCTGCCATTTGGATAAATTGCGGGCTCATCAATGTTGAATACAACAAAATAAATATAGGCATTTGGATAAGAAGCGGAAAACACCCTGCCATCGGATTAAATTTATGTTCCTTATAAAACTCCATCATTTTTTGCTGCATAACTTGAGGGTTGCTTTTGTATCTTTCCTGAATAGCCTTCATTTTAGGCTGCAAAAGCTGCATAGTACGCATTGAGCGCTGTTGTGACACCCCGAGTGGCCACATTGCCGCTCTTACCAAAATTGTAAGTAATATAATTCCTATGCCATATCCGCCAACAATAGATAAAGCTTTTAAAACGTCGATGGTTAGTGTTGTAAAATCCATGTTCTCTTCCCTAAATTTGTGATACCAATTATGTACAAAGTACTATTTAAAAGTACCTTAAACATAGTTCTCGGTCAATATGCTTTTACTAAAAAGACTTTTATTCCGTTATCAAGCCTTTCTAATCGTTTGACGTATTTATAATCTCCTATTGAAGTTAAAATCAGTACAACTGCAGGTTTTTTCCCTGTTATTTTTGCATAATACAAAGACTGTCCTATGGATTCTGCCCATTTTTTAGCGAAATCAAATTCAATTGCATAATCTTTTGCCAAACAATCAACTCTTGTCATATCCCAAAGTACCGCTTCTTTTCGACCAAAATCCGCAGTACACCATTGGTTCACATAATATGATTCAACCTGATTCGGCATCATTGTTTGTGTTTCATACCACTTTTGCGGAACATAATTTAAACCGATATAATAAATTCCTGTAAGCATCAAAAGAAAAACGACTCCAAATCGTATAACTCTCTGTTTTCCTATTTGTTGTGCCTTTTTCTTTCTACCCATAGTATTAAATTTTTGCCGCATTGACAATTCCAACAATAAAATTATCTACCCTTTTACAACTTCTAAAGTTTCATAATCGTGTAAATACGGCATTTGGTCTTTGGTTATTAATTCCCCCGGAAGCAGAATTGAAATTCCCGGCGGACATTCAGCAATTACTTCTGCTGAAATTCTACCGGTTGCGTCTTTTTTAAGAATTCTTTCTTTATCAGCATAATACGCATCTCTAAGGCTCATAATAATTTGGGGTTCAAGCATAGGCATGTGCTTACGGTTTTCCAGATAATATATATCTTTATGATTCCCAGAAGCTATTTTTTCTAAAGAATCCGCTAAGTATACAAAATCAGAACGTTTGTTACCCATATTGCAAAGAATCAAAACACCAATGTCAGAAGCGGATTCAACTTCTATACCAAAATCTATCTCTAAAATTGATTCAAGACGTTTGCCTGAAAGTCCGTCAATTTTTATAAACACTTTCGTTACATCAGTTTTATACCCGAAATCACTCTTAACCTGATGTAAATTAGGTATAGCATCAAGCCGTTTTCTTAAATATTTTGCATTTGCAATTGTTCTGTCTATAAGTTTAAGTCCGGCTTTTGTCTCCAAATTAGCTCTCGCCGCATCAAGACTTGCTAATAAAAGAAGCGAAGGGCTTGTTGAATGTAATAGCTTTAATGATTTTTCTACGCTTGTTTCGTCAAGAATTGAATCTTTTGAAATATGGAGCATTGAGGTCTGGCTCATACTTCCGCCTGTTTTGTGAAGTGAATGTACAACAGCGTCTGCGCCAAGTTTTAGTGCTGTCTCAGGAAGATGTTTATTGAAATTCCATAGACATCCGTGAGCTTCATCTACAACAAGAGGTACGCCATATTTTTTACAAATGGCACTTATTGATTTAACGTCTGAAACAACACCTTCGTAGGTTGGATTTGTAATCCATACCATAGAAATATTTTTATCTTTTTCAAGAAGAGCTTCTATTTTAGAAGCTTCTATATTTCCCCAAATTGCCCAATCTTCAATTCTTTCAGGACAAACCCAAACGGGTTCCGCACCTGATATCATAAGTCCTGTAATAATCGAACGGTGACAATTTCGGTTAACAATAATTTTTTGTCCCGGTTTTGTGAATGCCATTGCAACCGCAAGATTACCTGCGGTAGAACCATTAAGCAAAAAGAATGTTTTTCTTGCTCCAAAAGCCTTTGCAGCAAGCTCTTGAGCTTCTTTAATAGGCCCTGTTGCAGGGTGAAGTGTACCCAGATTATCAAATTCATCTGTTGTATCAATACTCAAAACTTTTTCACCTATAAGCTTTTTAAAGTCCTTATAGATAGCTTTTCCTTTGGTATGCCCCGGAATATGAAACTGATAAGTAGGATTTTCATACGCAGTCTTTAGAGCTTCTACTATAGGGGCTTTAACTGTGGTTGATTCTTTTAAACTATCTTTTTGTTTTATATCTTCTGACAAATCTTTTCTTCCTTAACATTTTCTTATAGTATAATACTCGAAAATAAAAATTTTTGCTATAGGGGAAAGTGTGATAAATATTTTTATTAGATTGGCGCAAACAATAAAATTGTTTGCGCCAATTCTATTATTAATAAATTATACGGCTTTTTATTTGTCATCCAAAGCTGCAACGCCAGGGAGAACTTTACCTTCAATAAATTCTAATGAAGCACCGCCGCCTGTTGAAACGTGAGTGAAGTCTTCAGCTTTAAAGAATTTCTTAGCTGCA
>CADCNZ010000100.1 GCA_902802935.1 uncultured bacterium
ATGGGGCAGTCGAGTCAGAAAGCGTTAGCTTGATGCGAGACGTTTAGAAAATTGACCAAACTGCGCCAAGTATTTGAAAATTTAATAGCGGATTTTGCGTAGAGTGAAGCGTAAGCGAAACTCGAAGAAACACGAAGCGAAATGAACGAAGTTTTGCAAAAGCAAAAAGGAGTGAATGACCGCGAAGTGTGGAGCAATAATCCAAGAGCATTATCGGGATGTAGCAGGGTCGCCCATGAAGAAAGGTCCTGTGGACGTTTCGGAATGGGGCAGTCGAGTCAGAAAGCGTTAGCTTGATGCGAGACGTTTAGAAAATTGACCAAACTGCGCCAAGTATTTGGAAATTTAATAACATTATCGGGATGTAGCGCAGTTTGGTAGCGCACCGTGTTCGGGTCGCGGGGGTCGCAAGTTCGAATCTTGTCATCCCGATTTTTTATGCAAAACTCTAAGACAAGAACAGACAAGATTCGACAATATCTATACTTTCGAGCTATTCTCACTCTCGCTCGCGTCGAACAACATTTCCGAGTTTTGCTTATAATAGCAAATTTATTTTTTACGGTTTTTATAATGTATATGAAAGTAATGAATCATGTAAAAATAATACCAACAATTTGTTTAGCCCTCAGTAGTGCTGTTGCCGTAAAACCTGCATATTGCAGAATTCCGGAAGCTAAACCTGACACCTTTGAACTGGTTGATACTCCAAAAATGAATACGCTTGATTCTATTGAAATAAAACCAGGCGGGATAAAAGACTCTCTTTTTCTTGCAAATGCACCAAGTCCAAAAATTACGGTTGCCGGAAAAACATACAATGCTGCCATGGTTGTAGATATTACAAACAATATTTTGTATCGCTATGAAAAAGACGGAAAAGCTAAGATTGCTTACCCTGTTTCTACAGGACGCGACTCACTTACAGTACCTGGAATTTATTCAATAAGCCATGTAGAACATTATCCGTACGATAAAGCACCTGAAAACACCCTTAGACACAGAATTCCTTGCATATTCGGAGATGCCGGAATAGTATTACAAAAGGTAAATCCCCAAAATGGTACTAAAAAACCTACGGGAATAATGATTCACGGAAGGTATAATAACGACAAAATAGGCGTTCATTCCTCCGGTGGATGTATAAGATGCTTTAACGAAATTGATATTCACAATATTACATACCAAGCAAAACAGCAGCCCGGTGCTTATATTCTAATGAAAAAATATTAAATTTATCCTGCTCCAAAAAGATCACCGTCATAATTTAAACTTTTCGCATCTTTCAAAAGCGGATAATCGTCAATGTTATGCTTCTTTGCAAACTCTATTGCCTCTGCTCTTGCTTCTTCAAGTATTTTTGCATCATTAACAATATCAGCAATTATCATGTCAGGAAGTCCGCTTTGACGTGTTCCCAAGAATTCTCCCGGACCGCGCAGCTGAAGATCTTTTTCTGCAATAACAAACCCGTCATTAGTCTGTGTCATAATGTTCAAACGCGCTTTTGTTTCTTGCGATTTTGTGTTTGAAGAAAGTATGCAGTATGATTGCATCTCGCTTCTCCCAACACGACCTCGTAGTTGATGCAACTGTGACAGTCCAAATCTTTCAGCATTCTCTATAACAATTACAGTCGCATTCGGAACATCAACTCCAACCTCAACAACAGTTGTTGAAACCAAAATATCGTACTCTCTGTCTTTAAATTTACGCATGACTTCTTCTTTTTCATCATTCTTTAATTTGCCATGTAAAAGCCCTATTCTGTACTCGGGAAAAACTTCTTTTTCCCAGCGCTCTTTTTCAATTGTTGCAGCCTTTGCAGAAAGTGTTTCACTTTCTTCTATAAGCGGATAAACAATGTAAGCTTGACGACCGGAATTAATTTCCTGCCTGATTAAACTTGCAATTTGTCTGCGGGAATTTGTCATTGTTGTTATAATTGGTTTTCTACCCTTAGGAAGTTCGTCAATTATTGTTAAATCCAAATCTCCATTCATTGTTATAGCCAGAGTTCTTGGAATAGGAGTTGCTGTCATAGTAAGTATTTGGGGATTTCTTGATTTTTTACGCAGTGCAAGTCTTTGTTTTACACCAAATCTGTGCTGCTCGTCTATTACCACCGCTCCAAGATTAGCAAACTCTATATTATCCTGTATAAGCGCATGCGTTCCAACTGCAATATTTGCCTGACCGTTTCTCAAGTTGGTTTCTGAGAGCATCCTTTGTTTTTTACCGATACTTCCTAAGAATAATTCTACTTTTAAACCCATTGGAGTTAACCAATTTATTAAATTATTATAATGTTGCTGTGCCAGAATCTCAGTCGGTGCCATAATTGCAGCCTGATATCCGTTTTCTATTGCCGCAAGCAGCATTATGCAAGCCACAACTGTTTTTCCGCTGCCAACATCACCTTGCAGCAATCTTTGCATAGGTTTTGTTGAATTTAAGTCATTAAGAATTTCATTAACCGCCCTTTTTTGCGCACCTGTTAGTTCAAACGGCAGAGATTTTATAAACCTCATAACCAATCCCTCTTTCTTAATCTCAAGAGGTATTGACGAAATTCTTTTGTTATTTTCCTCTCTAAGGAGCGCAAGTCTTAATTGAATTAGAAATAGTTCTTCAAACACAAGCGAATATCTCGCCTGATTTAACTTATCATTATCACTTGGGAAATGAATCTGTTCAACAGCTTCCGCTTTTTGCATCAAATGATATTTTTGTATCAAGTATTCGGGCAACACTGTTTTTATATCGCCTTTAAACATTTGAATTGCATTATATATAATCTTTCTGAGGGCTTTTATATTTAATTTTTCACTCAAATGATAAATCGGAACAATCCTTGCCAAATTGAGATTTGTATTTTCCGTCATCTCATATTCCATAATAGAATATGTTGGTTTATCAAGAGTTTTAAGCCCGTCATAAGAATTGATTTTAACCTCTCCTGATACCATAATTCCCTGTCCTTTTGGAAATTGGGATTTCATCCTCTCTAAGGTATAACGATTTGATTTTGAAGAAAAGAAATTCAGATTAAGACTGCCGGAACCATCATTAATTTTTACTTTTATAACACCAAGATTACTTCTTGTCGTATATGCTTCTACAGCACGAATTGTGCCAAATATAGTTGTTGTCTCACCAACTTGCAAGTCTTTGATTCTTGTTCTTGTCGAATAGTCAACATATTTTCTTGGAAAATAAAACAATAAATCAGAAACAGTAAAAACTCCCAGTTTGTTTAAAATATACCCGACTTTCGGCCCAACCCCTTTTAAGTACATTACATCCGATTTAAATGTAATTGCTTTTTCCACAGTTTTATTTTCTTCTTTTGTTTCAGAATTTGACTTTATTGCACGAACTAATTTTTCTATGGATTTTTTACGTTGAAATAGCGTATCCATAGGATAACGTTCAAAATGTTCAAGCAATATTTGCCATTTTGGATTTTTAGATACTTTTATTTCTTTTCTCAATTCAGAACAAATAAAAGCCGAAAAACTTTTTGTTTTTCCGCTTATATTAATGTATTTGTATTTAACCTCTATTTCTATAGATTTTTTTATTTGTTCAAGATTGTTCATTGTAAAGTGATTATGTGATTAATTGATCAAATTATCGAGTGAACATAATTTTCACTTGTTCACCCCATCTCATCCTCTTTTTACTACAGTTGTAATCTGTTCGCCGTAGCTATTCACACATCCGTTAGTTTCTTCTATTGTATAAGTAACCTCGGAATCTTCAGCCTTTTGTTTTTCAGCAAACTCTTCCGCTTTTTCTAACTCTTTAAACTCTCCTGCCATATCCGGTTCAAAGTATGATGGCTTATCAATATAAACTTGATACATATATTTTTTCCCCCATGTTAAACAAAATGGAAAAATTAGAACTGAATTTTCCATTTTTCATTTTCGATTTTCAATTAGAAAGTTATTGCATTCTAAAATCTTGCGCAAATTCAGAACGTTGGTTAGTATAATTTCCGCTAACCTGTTCTTCAGATTCCATTCTGCGTCTTTCCAAATGCACTTGACCATTCTTAACTATCTCTTGCATTTGTCCCAAATTTTGTTCCAAACTTGCAAGAAGTTGTTCCGCATATACAGAAGCGCCGTCTTTAGTTCTTGCAGCTTCGTCCGCAGCTTGCATACGAACAGAATCTGCTTCTTCAAGTGCTTTGCGTTTAATTTCTTCGCAATCGTTTATAACTTGTTCTTTAATTTTTTCCGCTTCTCTTTGAACTGCTCTTAGCAAATCTGACTCACTTAGCAACCTGTTAGCCTCTGCTTGTGCATCAGCCACAATTTTTTCAGCTTTTTGCTGTGCCTCATATTGAAGTTCATCTTTACGTCTCAAAAGGGCGCGCGCTTCCTTGATTTCATCAGGAAGTGCCGCATATAATCTATCCAAGAGGTTAGTAACGGTATCTTTTTTTACGACAGAAAAAGAACCAAATAATCCCAATCCTTTGTCTAATGCTTCTTCAAGCTCATTCATTAAACCGTATATAACATCTTGTTGTGAATTCATTTTTTACTCCGTTGTTTTGTTCGAGATAGCTAATAAAATTTTACATCAAGCAAGATTTAAAAGTCAACGCATGTTAAACTAAGAAATTTTCTCAATATAAGCAATGTCTTGCTCCAATGTCGCCACTATCGTGTTAATATACTTGGCAGCTAAATCGCTTTTAACAAGATATACATTAGGATTTAATATAAATTTGTTTTTTATTGCATTGAACAAGAGGTCATATGACAAAATTGAGTTAAGTTTTTTTCCTTCAGGTTGATTCATAAAATTTTTATATGAGCTTGGCAAAGTTGCAAGAATACAGCATAAAACATCATCTATTTTATTTTTTTTTACCAGCTTTGTGTTGCCAAAAGAAAAATCGGCTTCAAATGCAATTACCTTATTCAATTTTTTAAAATAATTTAATACTTCAATTAAATCTGACATTATCCATAAATCCTAAAATATAAAAACATTATACTAAAATTTACCATAAATATCAATAATATGATAAAATATGAAATATGAACAGAGTTATTATTTCACCATCAATTTTATCTGCTGACTTTGCTAATCTGCAATCTGAAATTAATGCAGTTAAATCTGCGGGTGCTGAATGGATTCACGTGGACGTTATGGACGGACATTTTGTGCCGAATATAACAATTGGCGTTCCTGTTGTTAAATCTTTAAGAAAACATACCGATTTGTTTTTGGATACACATTTAATGATAGAAAACCCGGAAAAATATATTGAACCATTTGCTAAAGCCGGTTCCGATTTAATAACTTTTCATGTAGAAGCATGCAAAGATAAAAAACAAATAGAAGAGATTATTTCGCATATTAAGTCCTTTAATATTAAAGCCGGGATTTCAATAAAACCAAATACTCCGCCGGAAGAAATATTTCCATTTATAGATATCGTTGACTTAATTCTTGTTATGACTGTAGAACCTGGTTTTGGAGGGCAAGAATTTATACATGAATGTGCTCTTAAGATTCCAAAAATTAAAGAAAAAGCTTCGGATGAATTAATAATTCAAGTAGATGGCGGTATAAATAATATTACTGCAAAGATATGCACATCTCTTGGTGCGTCATCTCTTGTCGCAGGGAGCTATATATACGGAAGTAATGACTATAAAAAAGCAATAGATAGTTTGCGTTAGTTTATTTTGTTGTATAATTGACTTGATTGGAGGTCAAAATGCTAGTCATAATGAATAGCCACGCGGCTGAAAAAGATATTCAAAGAGTCGCTATGTTTTTGGAATCAAAAGGGTTTGAAGCTTTAATTTCTCATGGCGAAGCAAGAACAGTCGTACATGCCATCGGTGTTAAAGATGAAGTTGATGAAAGAGATTTGGAACTCTTACATGGCGTTGATGATGTTATAAGACTTTCAACAAACTATAAACTTGCCGCACGCGCAAGCCAAGGCAAAGATACCGTTGTAGAAGTCAACGGTGTAAAATTTGGCGACAAATATACAGGACTTATCGCAGGTCCTTGTACAATTGAATCATACGATCAAATGGATGAAACAGCCCAAGAGCTTGTTGAATCTAATGTAAAAATAATAAGAGGCGGTGCTTTCAAACCAAGAACAAGTCCATATGCATTTCAAGGCCTTGGGGAAGAAGGTCTAAAAATAATAAGAAGCGTTGCCGATAATCACCACATGGCAGTAACCTCTGAAATTATGGAGGTTGCTCAACTTGAGATGTTTGAAAAATATGTAGATATTTTACAAGTCGGCGCAAGAAACATGCAAAATTTTAACCTTTTAAAAGAGCTTGGACATGCGCACAAACCTGTGATTCTTAAGCGCGGTCTTTCTTCAACATACGAAGAATGGTTAATGTCTGCAGAATATATTATGGCAGGAGGTAACAATCAGGTTATACTTTGCGAACGCGGAATAAGAACTTTTGAAAAATATACAAGAAACACTCTTGATTTGACATCTATACCTGTAATCAAGAAACTAAGTCATTTACCTATTATTATTGACCCTTCTCACGCTACCGGCTTGAGAGACAAAGTTGAGCCTATGTCACGCGCAGCAATTGCTGCCGGTTGTGACGGTTTGATTATAGAAGTTCATCACGATCCTGAAAGAGCGATTTGTGATGGTGCACAATCGCTTTACCCATGGCAATATGATTTACTTTACAAACAAATAAAACAAATAGCACCTATTGTTGGAAAAGAGATAGTTTAGATTTATTTTAAATATTTCATTATTTTATCCATAAGTTTTTCTTTTGAATGCATACCGCTAAAGCGTTCGACATCTGCTCCATTTTTGAACAAAATAAAAGTAGGAAATGCATTTACTTGGTATTTAGAAGCAATGTTTGAAGCTTTTTCAGCATTAACTTGACCTATCCAAATTTTATCCATTGCTTCGAGCTCAGTTTTTTGTTTTTTACAATAACCACACCAGTCAGTATAAAACTCTACCAATTTCACACCATTTTTTATTTCTTCCGAAAAATTATTGTCATTAAGTTCTATTAACATGTTTCCTCCTTTAATATAAAGAATAAAATTTATGATACAAGTTTTCATTCCCCAATAATCCATATTTTTTATATTATTGTTTATACTTTTACGGATAAAATTTTTGTTATAAAATAAAAATATAAAATGATTATGCCGAAGTGGTACTCTGCCGCAGGAAAATGATTGAGTATCATTTTCCGAGAGGGTTGACCTTGAGTCAACTTCCACCACTG
>CADCNZ010000101.1 GCA_902802935.1 uncultured bacterium
ACAGACACAAAAAAATATTGAAGCTTGCTAAAGGTTTCAAAGGTGCAAGAAGCAGAATATTTAAGGTAGCTAACATTGCTGTAATGAAAGCTCTTAAGTATGCTTACAGAGACAGACGTGCTACAAAACGTAACATGAGAAGACTTTGGATTGTTAGAATTAATGCAGCTGTTAGAGAACAAGGTATGAGTTATTCAAGATTTGTTAATGCTTGCAAAAAAGCTAATATTCTTGTTAACAGAAAAATGCTTGCTGATCTTGCAGTAAATGATAAAGAAGCTTTTGAAGTTTTAGTTGAAACAGCTAAAGCAGCTTTATAATTTAATAAATGTCTAAAAACTTAAACCTGTACTTGTCAAAGTACAGGTTTTTTGTTATGGAAAAAAGGAGTTAGGAAATCTACATATCATATACGAAATTTTGACCGGTTGTATTTTCTGCGGCTTGCTGCTGCATAGCTTGTCCGGCAAAGAACATTTGTTTTGCATAAGATTGAATTTCTGCATTATAAACTCTGTCGTCAAAAATGTTTTCGTATTTTTCAAGATAATCGGTAATCGGATTTGCAACATCTTTAAGTAAATCCAATGCTGTATCTGCAAATTGTTGTAATACTCTTTCACCTACACCCATTTCTGCAAGTTTTTCAGATAATGTAAGTGTTAATAATCCGCTTGACTTTGCTGCTTCTTCGGCTTGTTCAACAAGCTTTTGTTCCATTTTTTCTTCGGCAGCAGCGTGTTGTTTGGTCGGATCATAAGTCTCCGTTTTATATGTTTGTAAAAAAGTATTTAAATTAAACGAGCTTGACATTTTCCGTTTCCCTATAACTTGTATTAATGTTATCGGCAATTTTTTCTAAAACTTTAGGAAATTTACGGAAAATTTTACAATTCGTTACATTCTATGTTGGAATTCCGTTTGAGGGGCAGAAATTGCTAAAAACAGTGTATCGAGTTTCTTCTGACGGATTTTTAAGTACTCTTGCAGAAGAATTTGTTAAAACAATTTGGCTTTGCACAGGTTCGTAGCCTTTTGTTTTTAACAATTCTTCGGTTCTTTCGCCGCTTGTAATATATTTTTTAGTTCTTATAAATAAACCAAATCTCTTTTTACGTTTATGAATTTGATCTGAAACAAATGCTAAAACAGAGTCTATATTTATGTTTGCACAGTCAGACATAATTATATCGGTAATATAATTTTCGTTATCAGAAGTTCTTATTGATATACAGGCAAGTATTTGAGCGGTATTTTTATCTTCAATTACGTATTTATATTCACTATAATATGCAAGTCCTGCGAAAATGCTTTCTAAAAATTCATTTTTATTGATGCTTAAAAGAGGGCGAAAATGCGGAAGAAGAGAATTGTTATATATCTCCGCGACTGCTGATGCATCTGTATTCCTAAATGGACGAAAAACTTTTTTGTCGTATTCGGATTTTGAAAAATTATTTATTCTCCAAAGTTTTTCTTCTGAAATATGAGTAAAACCGCATTTAGAAGTAAACATGTGAAGAAGTTCAGTTAAATAATCATCAACTTTAACTATAATTGAAAATGCTCCCATAGCTTTATATTTTGATACAACATATTGTACAAGTTCTGCGGCATCTTCAAGAGCATTTTCTTCAAAAAATAATTTTTGAATTTCAATTTTTTTAATATGACATTTTACAGGTGCAACAGTTATAAGTCCTTTAATCTCTTTCTTTTCTTTCAATATATAAGATTCCGGTAAAAATTTTAAACTCAAAGGAAGCAAATGATGCAGCGGAATAAATGGGTTAAACATTATTCGATTGATATACGTATCATTCGCATTATTATTCAGAAATGATATCATCTCTTGAGTGCTTTTTTTATCGAAATAGTATAACTTACGAATTTTGCTCATAGTGAAATTATATCATACTATTTAATTCTTTCTTCATTCAAAAGAATTAGTGCATTCTTTTATTAAATTTGGTAGAATAAAGAAAGATATAGGAGAAGAGTTTTATGTCAATAGATGATACATTGGTTATGATTTTAGCCGGTGGCGAAGGAAAACGACTGCATCCGCTAACGCAAGATAGAGCAAAGCCTGCAGTGCCTTTTGGGGGCAGGTACAGGATTATAGATTTTGTGCTAAATAATTTTATTAATTCAGGCTTTTTTAAAATAAAAGTTTTGACTCAGTATAAATCTGATTCATTGAATAAGCATATTTCAAAAGGATGGCAGTTATCTCCGTTTCTGAACCAGTATGTAGACCTAGTTCCGGCACAAATGAGGACAGGCGGAAGTTGGTATGAAGGTACAGCTGATGCAGTGTATCAAAATATATTTCATATTCATGATGAAAACCCTGATTATGTTTGCGTATTTGGCGGGGACCATATTTATAAAATGGATGTTTACCAAATGCTAAAATATCATAAGAAAAAATCTGCCGATTTAACAATTTCTGCAATTCCAATCCCAATAGAAGAAGCTCATGAGTTTGGTATTATAGAAGTTGACGATGATTGGCGGCTTACAGGTTTTGTAGAAAAGCCGCAAACTCCTCCAAAATCGATTCCGAATAATCCGAATATGTGTTTAGCATCTATGGGAAATTATATTTTTAATAAAGACATTTTGGAAAATGCATTAGAAGAAGATGCACAAATTAAGAGCTCTAATCACGATTTTGGTAAAAATGTTATTCCAATGTTATTGAATCAAGGGAAGAGAGTTTATATTTATAACTTTAATGACAACACTTTTCCTGGCATGACTGAGCAGGAAAAAGGTTACTGGAGAGATGTAGGATGTATTGATGCATATTGGCAGGCAAATATGGATTTGTTAGATTATAAGCCTGAATTAAATCTGTATTCAAAGGAATGGCCGTTGAGAACATTTAATTATAATTACCCTCCTGCAAAATTTGTATGGGAAGAGGGTGATCGTATAGGTATGGCAACAAATTCAATGGTTTCAGAAGGATGTATTGTTTCCGGAGGAATTATTTCACACTGTGTGCTTTCACCTGAGGTTCGTATTAACAGTTTTTCATCAATTACTGATAGTATTTTGATGGAAAATGTCAGTGTGGGCAGACATTCTGAAATAAGAAAAGCTATTATTGATAAAAATGTTTCAATTCCTTCTTATACCAAAATCGGAGTAAATAAGGAAGAGGATATTGCAAGAGGCTTTTATGTTTCAGAAGGCGGTGTAACTGTTGTTCCTAAAAATGCAATACTTTAATAATTAAAATTTATAATTATTAAATTTTTTATTATCTTCAATCCAAATTAAGGTAATAGGCACCTGTACCGACTTAAATGGATTTGAGGCGGCTTTATCATACTTTCTAATTTTATTATTTAGTAATTTAAAAAAACTGTAAGCTTTCATATCCATATAATTACATTCTTCTTGCAGTGTTAAATTACCAAAAAGGGGTAAATATAATATTTGGATATATGCAAAAAGGTTAACTAATTTGACGAATAAGCTTGTTCGATTTTAGATTTAATAAATTTCATTTCTTCACGAGTTAAATAGGAAGAAAAATGCATAAATTCATACATAGCATCATTATATGAATATTGTTTCCTTTCAACTTTGTGAAGCCATTCTTGAACTTCTTTTGTAATCATTACTCCTCCACGAGTGTAAATCTATGAGTTCCTTTTTCATCAACAATTTCATTCCACATATGTGCTGGTCGAACCCAAGTTGTATTATTTTTAAGAGCTTGATAAATTATCATATCTTCACAAGTTTCGGAATGTTTTGCAAAACCTATGACTTTATACATATTGCCCTTAAAATGGCGATAAGTTTTTCCGATAACGATTTTTTGCATAAGATAATACTACCACAAATTTTGTACTTTTTGCATATACTCAAGCGTTATGCTATAATTCTGTTGTGAGAGATTTAATAAAATTATTTTTAGTTGGGGTTGTTTTATTCTTTGCTCCGCTTTTTGCAAGCGCTGAGCAGTATAAGGTTGTAATTTTACCAGATAATATTGTAACTGATACTGCTGCAGTTGATTCTTATATTTATGATGCAGCAGCAGAGTTTTTTTCAAGTGAAGTTATTAATATTTTGAATCAGACAGACTTTATAAAATGTCCTACTGTAGCCGATGAAAGACAACTATTAAAAAGTAATCCTTCTTATATGATTCCGGCAAGAAATTTGACCAGCAAATTCAAAGCTTCGTATAATATAGATTACCCGCAATTAAAAAAGGTAGCAAGTATTAATAAATCAAGATATGTATTACTTTTAACATCTACTCTTGATGCAGAAAATTACATATTAAGACGTACATTATGGGACTTTTTGAATATAGCCGGTGCTACAGTTATTGATCCGGCTTATAAGATTTCTACTTATGCAGCTCTTGTTGATACTAATAATAATACGGTTTTATGGTCAAATACTTTTTACAAAACCATAAGTGTTGTCGAAGCAAGAATTTTAACACGCGGACCTTCTCCTCAAACAGAACAGCTGCAAAAAATCAGAGATTATTCAAGAATGTTGTGTCCGGAAATCGCGGAACATGTTCAGGTGAACGTACTGCCTGCAGACGTTTATGCAAAGGAAACGTATCAAGTATACTATGATATGGGCAACTTTGATAACGTATTTACTAAGAAATACAGAAGATGGAATAGAGAAGGAAAGAAAGACTGGAATGGCTTAAAGTCAAACACCGGCGGAAAAATAAAATCCGCGAAAAAATCAGTAAAAAAGAAGAGACAGGTGCGCGCAGAGAGACGTCAAGTAAAAGAGGCTCAAAAAATTGAAATTAGGACTAATCAAGCAAAAACGGAGCCTGTAAAAGCTATTGAAAAATCTACAAAAATTATACAACCTCTTGATATAGATAAAGACGAATCATTATTTGAACCGCCTGATATCAGAAAACATCGACGCAACAGACTATTTGGAGAGTATGATCCTTCAAGACCTTCTCTGAGGGATTATGATAAATTGTAAAATAAATGAACCTATATTTACATTATCATCAATAGTTCTCGGATAACCTTTGTTGCAACTGCAGTTGATGCTCCGCTTGAGTCGTAGTCAGGTGCGAGTTCTACTACATCAGCTCCTATAATGTTAAAATTCTTCAAATACTTAAACCAACCAACCAGTTCATTAAAGTTTAAGCCTCCGACTTCAGGAGTTCCGGTTCCCGGCATGATAGAAGTATCAAGGACGTCTAAATCAACTGTAACAAATATATTTTTTTCTTTAAAAACATCCAAGTCCTCATATTTTAGAGCTTTAGTGTTGTATGTTTTCATTAATTCAAACTCATCTTTCATACCCGAACGAATGCCGATTTGTTTTATGTTTTCAAAACCTATAATTTCACCGGAATGTCTTATAACAGCAGAATGAGACAATTTTTCTCCCAAATACTCTTCTCTCAAATCAGTATGTGCATCAAAATGAATTATAGCAAGGTTGTCATAGTACTTTGATATTGCTTTTATCTCAGGCAGTGTAACAAGGTGTTCTCCGCCAATACCAAAAACTCTTTTGCCATCTTTGTAAATATCTTCTACATTTTTTTGAATCAAATCCAAAGATTTTGTAGTATTTCCCAGCGGAAATTCCAAATCTCCGGCATCATGAAAGTTGCAATCTTCAAGATGTTTGTCAAAATATGGTGAGTATTCTTCCAAACCCCAACTTGCAAGTCTTATCTGTTCGGGTGCAAATCTGGACCCGGGACGATATGAAACGGTTCCGTCAAAAGGAAGTCCAAGCATTATAATATTCGCGGAAGAATAATCTTTATTTTCTCCCATCCAATTCCTGTCTAAAAATGGTCCTGAAAGCATCTAAATCCTCTTTCCTAGCAGCAAATTTCGCTTAATCGCGCTAAAATTCTGTCTGTGATAACCTTGATATAATCTTTATTAACCATTCCGTTAATGATGCAGTCAGCAATTTGATAAGTCGGGCGAATGTATTGTTGCGCAGTTTTATTAACATCTTGGAACTGTAAATCTGCAGCTTCTCCGGTTTTACCTCTTGACACTGCGCGTTTATACCATCTTTCTTTAATTACGTCAATAGGAGTAAATACATATACTTTAACATCCATAATATCTCGGAGTTCTTCATTTAGTACATATAGTCCTTCAGTTAAAATAACTTTTGCCGGCTTTTTTACATCTCCTTCAGGATGAGATTCGCAGGTTACAAAATCATATTTTGGCGAAGTTATTGTCTCGCCTTTTTTTAATGAAATAAGATGTTCTCGCATAAGTTGTAAATTAATGACTTCAGGTGTATCAAAACTGAATCCTGTTTTAAATAGAGCATCATAGCTGCCGGCGTCTTTTAGTTCTTTTGAGGTATCCTTGTAATAATCATCCTGTCGAATTACAGTATAAATGCCTTCTTTTTTTTCGCGCATAACAGCTTCTATAGTGTTGTCTACAAAAACTGTTTTGCCTGAAGCACTTTCACCGGTGATGCCAATTAAAAAAGTTTTTTTCTTTTCTTGAACCACTTTTCGCGCAATATTCATGATAAAGTCATCAGAAACTTTTAAAAACAGGGGCTGCTCTTCTTTTTTATCTTCTTCCAAAATATCTTTTAGAGAGTCGACTATATTGGATATGAGTTCCATATCCAATCTGCTTGAATAAAAATTGTAATTTGTTAATTCAAAAGTTTCAGTCATAAAAAATACTCTGAAAACATTGTAGCGCAATATAAAACACTTGTGTAGTTTATGTAACAAAATATTTACGTTTGTAATAAATTTTTGAAAATAATTTAAAATCAACTGCAAATTATTATTACATTATTTTTATGTTTTAGTTACAATATAAATGCATATTGAGAGCATTTTATAAAGAAAGGAAGAGATAAAATGAAAAAATCAATTAAAGATTTAGGTGATATCAAGGGTAAACGTGCATTAGTACGTGTTGACGTTAACGTACCTCTTGATGAAAACAAAAATGTTACTGACGATACAAGAATTCAGGCTATCGTTCCTACGGTTAATTACTTAACCGAAAAAGGTGCAAAAGTTATCCTTATGGCTCACTTAGGCAGACCAAAGGGAGAAAAGAATCCTGAATTTACATTAGCACCGGTTGCTAAATATATGTCAAAAGTTTTCGGGCAAGAAATCGTGTTCATTCCTTCTGTTGAAGAAATGGCTCCTTACGTTGAAAAACTTGCTGACGGTCAAATCGCTTTATTGGAAAATATTCGTTACTACAAGGCTGAAGAAGCTAAAGATGACGATATGACTTTTGCTAACGAATTGGCAAAATACGGTGATTTCTATGTTAATGACGCTTTCGGCGCAGCTCACAGAAACCACACTTCAACAGCTAAATTGGCTAAGGTTGTTAAACCTGCTGTTTCAGGCTTGTTGATGGAAAAAGAAATCAGATGCTTATCTCAAGCTCTTGATAATCCTACAAGACCTTTCACAGCTATCGTTGGCGGTGCAAAAGTTTCTTCTAAAATCGGTGTTTTGGAAAACTTGCTTGATAAAGTTGACAACATGATAATCGGCGGCGGTATGGCTTATACTTTCGTTAAAGCAAACGGGGGTAAAATCGGTACTTCAATCTGCGAAGATGACCAATTGGAAGTTGCTAAGGCTATCGAAAAGAAAGCTCAAGAAAAAGGCGTTAAGCTTGTTATGGCTACTGACGTTTTGGTTACTGACGATTTTTCAGGCAACGGTACAAACAAATTTGTTAAGATTAACGAAATCCCTGACGGATTTGAAGGCGTTGATGCAGGCGAAGAATCAAGAAAAGCTTTTGCTGACGTAATTAAATCTTCTAAGACAATTCTTATGAACGGTCCTGTTGGTGCTTTTGAAAACCCTAAGTTTGCTGAAGGTACAAAGGCAGTTCTTGCAGCAGTTGTTGAAGCAACCAAAAATGGCGCAACTTCTGTTATTGGCGGCGGCGATTCAGTTTCTGCAGCTAAGAAATTCTTTAAAGCTGAAGACTTCACTCACGTTTCAACAGGCGGCGGTGCTTCATTAGAATTTATTGAAGGTAAAGT
>CADCNZ010000102.1 GCA_902802935.1 uncultured bacterium
GATTTGGTTGTAACAACAAGAGATATGACCGGAGTAGATATAAACAATTTAACAGATGGTACATATACGAAGTTGATAGATGGCAGCGGAAACTTAATTCCTGTAGTAATAAGAAACGGATCAGAATTTAATATAGGCGGCGATTACACAATATTTGCACCGCAAATAGATGCATCATCATCAACAGTAAATGCAAAGACCTTTAAATTGGTAACAGCAAATGGTCAAGATTATATTGGTTTAGGCATTGCCAATAAAACACCTGTTAATAACCACGGTGTAACATTCTTAGAAGCAATGCAAATTAATGGTGATGTAGTTATCACAAATGCAGTTGGTGCAATGGACATTCTTAACGGTGGTACAATAAACGGTAATTTAACTGTTAATACAGCAGGTAATACTTATCTTAACTACGATAATACAAATGGTGAAAAACTTGTTATTAACGGAAATGCAGATATTACAAGCGCAGGTGTACAAACTTTCTTAAGAGATGTCGAAGTTAAAAATGATTTATCAGTAAAAAGCACAGGCGGATTTGTTGAAGTCGGCAATACAAAAGTGGGTGGTAATGCAAACTTAAAAACAGAAGTATTTGATCCAATTCACAATGATAAGTATAACCACTTTATTCACATAATTGGAAATACAGAAGTTGCAGGTGACTTAAACATTGATTCAGCACAAAATATTCACATTGGCGGTTATTATATTGAACAAACTCAGCCATCATATCACGGTCAATTAGCCGAAGGCAGTTTAAAGGTAGGCGGAGATTTAAATGCAACAGCTAGAGCCGGACATATAACAACAACAGTAAATACAACAGCAAAAAATGTAAAATTCACAGCAAATGCATTAAATGACGGTACAAGAATATATGGCGGTAACATTTTATCAGACGGAAAAGCAGTTATTACAGCAGATACATACGAATTTACAGCAGCCGGTTTCATAGGCAGTGTAAAAGAATTAGCAAATGGAACTGTAGATGACCAAATTATTGACAGAATGGAAAATTACACATTTGCTCCTGTAGATGTTGAAAATCCAGGTTACTTGAACATTGCAGGCGGTAAAATAACAAAACTTGAAACACCAGGTAATGCATATATCGCATCAAAAGGTGACTTGGAATTGACAGGTGCAAACGCAGGAAACATCAACTTAACAGCTTACGGTAAAAGAATCGATATTACAGGTCCTGATGTTCACGCAAACAATATTAACGTAGGCGATGAAACAGATTACTTAAAAGTTGAATTTCCAGGCAGAGACTATACTCTAAATTATACAAACATCAGAGATGGCGTAGTTGTCACAGTAAATCCAGACGAAGTTGTAACATACGAATTAACTGATGGTCCAAACGGATATAACCAAACAACATTGACACCGGGTGCTCATACAACATACTTAATCGGTCCTGACCCAGAAGTTAAACCAATCCCTGATCCAAAAATTAATGATAATGAAAACGCAAAGAACTTAATGGGCAGATGGACACCGGAAGATGAGACAGCAAGTCCTGTAAGTACACCGGTAGCATTCGCAGCAGACTTAGATGACGATGAACTTGATACAGCAGTTCGTAAAAACGTAGACGGATCAGTAACAGTCGTAAGAGCATTCCCGATGGGTAAATAACAAAACGTAAGATAAGAAAAAAGACCGGCTTTCAAAGCCGGTCTTTTTTATTTATTTATTTTGTTGTATTATAATTCATAGTATAAGAGGGTTGAAATGTTTATTATAGAGAAGCCTTATGCGTCTGAATTTTTAATCGATTCGATAGTACAAAATGATTGGCCGGTTTTGGATAATGATGTAATTAAACAGGCTGAAATTGAGCAAGGTGCATTTGATTTACTGCCATCGGAAGTGGCAAAAAATTACTACTTAACTCAAGAGTTTCCGCTTATATATTCCAACTCTGAAGCTGCAACAAATTGGATTATGGAAAACCTTCCGGAATCAAATTTAAGTGATTATATACAGTTTTGTAAGGATAAAACTGTATTCCGAGAAACTCTTAAGGAATTGTATCCGGATTTTTATTTTGCATCATTTGATAAAGAAGAGTTAAAGAAAGTTAATACGGCAGATATACAATTTCCTGTTGTTTTGAAACCTGCAATCGGATTTTTTGATATGGGTGTGCATGAAATCAAAACAGCGAGTGAGTGGAAAGATGCGGTTTCTGCAATTGAAAAAGAACTTAAGCAAGCGGAAACAATGTATGCTGAAAATGTCATAAATTCATCGAAATTTTTAGTTGAACAAATGATTGAGGGTGAAGAATTTGCAATAGATGCATATTATGACAGAGATGGTGAACCGGTAATCTTAAATATATATCAGCACCCGTTTTTAAAAGGTAAAAACGGCGGAAGCAGAGTGTATCTAATGTCAACAGGTATTATGATTGGATATATGGCTAAGTTTGGTATTCTGTTAAGAGAAATTGGAAACCTAAAAAATATTAAAAACTTTCCTATGCATATAGAATTACGCGTCAGAGAAGATGGAGAAATTTTCCCAATAGAGATTAATCCGATACATTTTGCAAGCTGGTGTGTATCCGATATTGCGAAATACGTATGGGGAATTAATGTGTATGATTGTTACTACAAACAAAAAAAACCTGATTGGAATAAGATATTATCACTTGCGGGAAGAAATGTATTTTATTCTATAAGTGCTGAAATAACGCCTGATATAGATAAAAAATCAATACATGGTTTTGAGTATGAGAGATATCTTGGAAACTTTTCTAATATATTAGAAGTTAGAAGAATCAATCCTCGACATAATCCTTTAGCTGCAATTGTTTTTGGTTCAACATCACACAAGGAAGAAATATTAAAAATCCTTGCCTTAAAAACAAAAGACTATGTTTCATAATTTGATTTGTGTGCTAAAATGTTCGTATGAGTATTTATAAAAAGACATTTGAGAGATTTAAAAATCTTGATAAAAAAAAGCGTTCATATCTTATTGCAATATTAGCAGTAGTTTTTATAATGCTCTGGGCTTTTATTTCAGCCGGTGTAATTACAGCAAATTTTAACAGGGCGCAGCTCAAAGGAAAAGAAAACGAACAAAAAGTTGATGCAAAGGGTATTATTATAACCGAAACTAAAGAAGGCCAGAAACACTTTGAAATATATGGAGAGACAGGACATTACAGTAATGACCACAGTGTTGCAACCTTGAATAATGTAATAGGAAATTTCTATAAAGACGGGGATGTCGGTATGAGCTTTCAGTCTTCGAAAGGTTCCTATGATGAAAAAACAGGTATAATAACGCTTTATGAACATACATACATCGTTTTAAAAGATGGTGTTTCGCTTAATGCAGATAAGTTAATTTGGTACGGCTCAAACAAAGATGCGGTTGCAGAAGGTAATGTTGTGATTAAGAAAAATAAAGAAATGACATCTCTGGCGGATAAATGTATAATAGGAGCAGACTATCAGAAATTTAAGATAGTAGGGAAAACAAAAACACAAGTTTGGGATTCCAAATAATGTGTAAATTATAAGGCGAAAGGTGAACGAATGAAAAAGTTTTTAATAATTATGTTATTAATATTATCGTCAGTAGCAGTATTTGCTTCTGACTTAATAATAGAATCAAAAACTCAGACTTTTGCGGATAAAGAACGAAAAATTAAATTAGACGGCGGCGTAAAAGTTATGCTTGATAATTTGACAGTAGAAAGCGATAGAGCTGATGTAACAATAAGACGTAATAATAAACTTGATACAGCAACGTTTTACGATAAGCCATATGCGTATGAAATAAATGAGAATAAAAAAAGAGAAGTAAAAGCAAATATATTGCAGGTTTCATTAATTAATAAAGTAGTAAGAGCAGAAGGTGAAACGCAATCAGTTATTACAGAAGGTAATACGCCTATAATAGTAATAAATGCTGATGTACAAGAGTACGATACAACAAGCAGTGTTATGGTTGCAACCGGTTCTGTTACTATGAAATACAAAGACATTGACACCTTTTCGGATAAAGTTGTTATTTTAGCAGATCAGAAAGGTGGAGTTAAAAAAATTGATTTAATAGGTAATGCAAGAGTCAAGCAGCAGCAAAATGAATCAGAAGGGCACCATTTTGTGTACAATCCTGTAACAGAAGAAATGAGTGTTACAGGAAATACTAAAACTATTGCTTATTCAAATGACGGTAAAAAACTTACAATTCACTCTGATTATCAGCAGTATCAAAAAGCGCAAAATTCTTATATAGGAAGCGGACATGTTAAAATTTGGTATGATGATTATTATGCACAAGGACCAAAAGTTAGTGTTTTTCCTGACAAAGCAACAAACAAACCAAATGAAGTTTATTTTGTTGGCCGTTCGAAAATAGTACAAAATGATCGCGATATAATTGCTGATAAAATAAAAATGACAATGAATCCTAAAGATTTTGTAGCAGAAGGTAATGTAAGAACAATTATTCACAATATTGATACAAGTGAAGGGAATTTGTAATGTCTGAAAAAATAGACAAGGCCATGAGCCTTTTTCAAGAAAAAAAATATAAAGAAGCATTAGATGCGTTCAGTTCTGTGCTTGAAACAGAACCTGATAATGCAGATGTATATAATAATATGGGAGTTGCATATAGTTGCGTAGGTGATTCAGAACATGCAGAGAGCTGTTTTGTAAGGGCAATAGAACTTGATCCGGAGCTTGCACAAGCATATATTAATCTTTCAGATTTATATTACAAAACAGGTGATTTAGCTTCTGCAGTAGGTACATTACAAAGAGGGAGTTATGAACTTGAAGACAATTTGGCGATAGCACATTTATTGGCAAGAGTTTATATAGAAGATCAAAGATGGGAAGATGCTATAGCCGAGTTGGAAAGAGTTTTGGATGGCGAACCTGAAAATTATGATGCATATTATGATTTAGGGCATGTTTATTTTGAGCTTGGTGATTATGAAGCAGCTATTTCCAATTTTGAAAATGTGCTTGAGTATGAACAAAATAACGAACTTCTATATTATGCTTTGGCTCAAGCATATGAAGCAAATAACGAAATAGATAAAGCAATTTCAAATTACTTGAAAGCAATTGCGGTAAATGATAAGTTCACTTTGGCACACAAAAAGGTTGGAATATTATTTTTGGCGAGAGAAGACTACGACGATGCAGTAGAATATTTTGAAAACTATATAGGTTTTGATATACCTGATGAAGAAAAAGATAGTGTTCAAAAACTTATAGATCGAGTTAAAGCTAAAATATAGATATTTAAAATCTTTATAATATATATTTGAGAGCGTTAAACAAATCTTTAATATTATTCATGATACAATCTAATTATGAATACAAAATATTGGATAGCATTATCGTCAATTGAACAGTTGGATTCTGTTTTTGTACAAAGACTGTACAATTATTTTGGTGACATAGAGCGAGCTTATAATGCATCAGAACTTGAAATGAAACAAATAGAGGGCTTGAGTGTTAATAAAGTTCAAGAATTTATCGCTCATAGAAAAAATATAAATCCTGATAAACTTTTTGAAGAAGTTGAAAAAAGGGGAATCAAAGTATTAACATTTGACGACAAGAGTTATCCCTATATGTTAAGTCAAATATACAATCCGCCAATGGTTTTATATTACAAAGGGGATTTATTTTCATGTAATCTTGAACGCACGGTTGCCTTTGTCGGCTCAAGAAGGGCTAGTACAAACGGTAAGGACAGTGTTAAAAAAATTATATCAGATTTTAAAAATACTGATATATGTATAGTTTCAGGATTGGCAGAAGGAATAGATGCTGTTTCTCACCGCTCTGCTATCGAAGCTAACCTCAAAACAATAGGTGTAATTGCGAGTGGATTTGATTTTGAATATCCAGCTTCAAGCAGAGATTTGTATAAAAAATTAGCCGAAGGGGCAGGAGCCGTTGTAACAGAGTACTATCCTACTTTTGAACCGATAAAATTCCGCTTCCCTCAAAGGAATAGGATTGTAACCGGACTTTCATTCGGTACTGTAGTTGGTGAAGCGGCAATAAAAAGCGGTGCTCTTATTTCTGCAAATTTAACATTGGAACAGGGTCGCGAACTTATGTGTGTTCCTGGGGCTATCAATAATAAAAATACAGAGGGGATATATAAACTTCTCAAAAACGGTGCATCAATGGTGACATCTGGCGAAGATGTTTTGAATGTTTTGAGTTGGCAAATTGTAAATAACGCAAAAGATTACAAAAAAGAAAAAAATGTAAATATTTCAAAACAATATTTGCCCCTTTTTGATATAATTAGTGTTGAACCAAAGGGCTTTGATGAATTACAAGCTGAAACGGGAATGGAAAC
>CADCNZ010000103.1 GCA_902802935.1 uncultured bacterium
AGTCGAACTATCTATCATTTGGCTGAATCTGTTGAAAATTTGTTCATCTGAAGCTGTTTCAAAATAACTATTTTCTGCTTCTATTGCTGCCTCTCTGGCATTTATTTTACCTATAAGTTTATTCTTTTCTGCTTGTGGTAGTCTGTCGAATTCAGGATTATTAGAGAGTTCTCCCCTTACTTTTGACATATCATTAGAATTATCAATCAAGTCATTAAATCTCTTAATATTTGCTTCATTTGTATTTGCGTTGTTTTTATCAGCTTTACCATTGCCTTTACCCAAAGTGTGAGTAATAAGCATCATTGCCGCCAAGATGACATCGTTCATCAGCGCTTCATTGCTGGTTACAATATCCCAAGCATCTTTTGCTGTTAATTTGTAATTCGGATCTTCTTTTTGTCTCTGTTCTACAACAGAAGCTACTGTTGCGCCGTTTGCATACGTGAAAAGTACGGCAGGTTCTGTTACTTTAGCAAGTGCTCTGAGTACAATATTTGTGCTCACTGCCATTTTGCCTGCTATAGCATTAGCTACACCGGCTGCGCCTGCAAACTTACCAAATTCCCATCCTGCTTCAAGGTTTTTGTCCCATCTCTCAGCACCTTCAACGTTTATATTATACAATCCGTGAGCTAATGTAACACCTGCGGTTGTTGATGCAACATTTGCAACAATCTTCGCAGCCGTAGATGCAACTTTATTTTCAAATGCTGTACCACGCTGAACTTTAGCAACAGTGCTCATACCTTTTGAGAAACCATTTGCAATTTTACCCAATCTTGTGAATGTTCCAGCCATTTTTGTGCTTTTTGCAGCAAGTTTAGTACATGTTGCAGCGAGTTTTGCACCTGCAGCTTCACCAAGTCCAGGAATGTAGAAAGTTGCTGCTGTTGCAAGAATGTCTAAGCCCATTTCTGACCAAGCCTGTGTAGCTGCTTGATTTGCGTTAAATTTAGCAACTTCTTTACCTATATCCTCATCACCATACGCAGCTGTATTCAGGCTATCCAAATTCATATTCAATGTGTGCTCATCAGTGCCTTCTAAAGCTTTATCACGTTTTTCTTTTACTGCTTTTTGGAAACTTGTTATAGCATTTTTCCATGCCTTCAAAGTTTCTTCATCTGTCTTTGGGTCTGCCGCGTTAACCATTGCTTCTATATATTCAAACAAATATGTATTTTTACCGTCTTCACTTTTTCCGATATTTGTTTTGCATTTTTGAAGTTCTGCTTTGATTCCTTCAACAGTATTTTGTTTAAGTGCATTGGTAAATACAGGATTAACCGCTTTGTACAAATTTACGTTTGCAACTTTTGCCTGTACATCAGCTCTTGTACGCATAATCTTGGCATCATAAGGAACATGGAATGTTTTTTCATACTGTTTAGTAAATTTTTCCATTGCCGCAGCACGTTCTGATTGAGACTTGGTTTCATCCATAGCATCTGCAGCATGATTTGCCAATGTTTGTGCATCTAAGCCGTAATTATTAAGTTTTAACCTCATTTCGCCGATTGTTTTGCAGCCAAATACACCAAGAACTGTATCCATGCCTTGTCCAACCCAGTTGTCAGCGTTTCTTGCATCATCAAAAGCGCCTTGGGCACCTGCTGTTTGACCGCCTTCTATAAGTTTAATAAGGTCATTGATGTAGCGATTTAATATTTCTGTCTCGGAAAGTTTTACTTTTGAAATAGTTGAAGTAACCGGACCTGTAGTTGTATCGTACGTAACCCTTTCAGGATTGTGTTTTAAATATAAATCATGGAAGCATTTGTGCCATGCTTCATCTATAAATCTTTGAGGTACACCGGCATTTAGAGCTGCTTTTTTAAGATTTTTTGTTATATTATATATTGCTTCATACTGCGGTCCTTTCGGCACCAATGTCTGTTTTTGTTTATCTTCAATAGGCTTCTCGCTTTTGCCAAATAATTCATATTCACTCAATATAGAATCTACGATATTATTATCTTCGCGTCTCTTACCGCCTTCGTTATAATGAACCACCATATCTACAACATTTTCAGGAGTTAAATTATTCTTAAATAATTCATTTATCTTTTCCCAAGAGGTTGAACCATGATATTCGTCAACAATAGAGTATACCTGATCAGCAATTTTTGCAGCCTTTGAATTGTCATCGCCTACATTACCTGATACAACAGTTTTATTCTCTTTTGCAAAATCTTGTGCATCTTGTCTTTTTTGCTGAATCTTTTGGTCTTTAGTTAAACCGTTATCAATCTTAGACTGTTGTTCGCCAAGTGTTGCAGATATTAAACCTTTTACTGCCGATTCCATTTTGGCTGTATCTTTTTTTGCCATTGCATCTTTAAATTGTTTTTTATATGTATTAACAGATCCCTTCACAACGCCTGCACTATTTGCAGCCTGAGCAAGAGTTTCAATTATATAATTAAGAGCTTCCTCACGAACTTTATCAGTCCCTGGCCACATAGATACTTCACTAATCAATGTGTCTATCATAGATGAATCTTTTTTTTTTATTTTAGTATCTTGATAAGCATTCCAAAAATCAATAATGTTTTTTGATGTAACATTTGTTTTTAAATAATCACGCAATTTTTCAAGACTGTCTTTTCCGCTGTTTTTGTCAGCAATATCATAAAACCCTTGGGCGAGAGATTTGCTATTAGTTTGAGCTTTTGATTGCTTTTTTTGTTGATTTGCTTTTGCAAGCTGTGCATCAAAAATGCTTTTACTAATCTTCTTAGTCTCTTGATTAGACTTTTCTATGTACGTATTACCTTGTTGGTAATATGTTTTACCTGATAAATGAAATTCATTTTGTCTGTTAACACCGCCCATACGACACTCCTTTATATCTTTTTTCTTGTTTTGCTTGTTATGATTGAGTTTTGAGATGTAAATGTAACACAATACCTATTGTGTTACATTGTTATTTGATTATTTTTTATTATGTTTCTTTTGTATCAAGGTTTTCGAGTTTCCGTTATCTTTGTTTCTTTTTTGCTGTTTTTATGATTTTTTGATTTTTTTATGCATTAAAACCATTGCATTTATTGAGTTTTGGCGAATGTAACACAATAGGTATTGTGTTACATTCGTGCACAATATTTCGTGCACAATTATCCTATTCAAAACTTACATTATGTATTTACGGCACTTTTAGACTAAAACTTTAGCAATTTATGAAAAATCGTTACAAAAATTCACATTTATAAATAGTGGTTAATAATGACTTTTTGACAAAGATTTAGCAGATTTATACGGAGTTCCATCTAAATGGCTTGATGAAGTTGTAAAACTTAACGTAAAGCATTTTCCTAAAGATTTTAGTATATGAATGCAAGAAATGTTGACTGAGAGTTGCGATTGTCTGATAATATACTTGATGAAAATACAGTTACAAACTCACTTACCCATTTTTTATGCTGCAAATAATCCCAGCGAAAATAGAGATATAAAACAGTCAATAACAGTTAATGATTTTGATGTCGTTGAAGGTGTAAAAAAAAGTACGGAACAAATATCTTTTGAAAATAAAGAAAATAATCAAAATACATTTTATAATTGGTTATTGAATCAAGTTTCTAATGATTATAAATCAGAATTCAAAGCGAAACATTTAAGAGCTAAAAAAATTACTAAATCGATAAAGCATCTAACAATTGAAAATTTGAAAACTATTAATAGCGAATGCTCTACTGAAGAACTTTTAAATTTTCATTTAGGAAAATCTACACAAGCAGATACAATACCGTTTGTATATTTGTTTAGAAAAAGGAAGAAAATGCTCAGCATTAACAGTTATATACAAGAACTGGTTAATGTTTTAGGAAAATTCCCTCAAGTAATTGAAAATATTGTATTTACAAGAGACACAAAAACTGGTCTTATGCCTTCTTTGTTTTTATCAAAAGAAACATGGAATATTTTATTAGATAAAATTTTTAAAGAAAAAAAAGAGATTACAGATATCTTAAAAGAAGAAGTTAAGAGACATCCAAGTGCATATCCCAAAAATGTTTTAAAAAATATTGACGGTACAGTATCAGAGAATCAAAAATTAAAAAAATCTAAGAAACGTCTTGAAATAATTGAACCAATTCAAACTCAAAAACCGGAACACGCAAAACCACGAAAAAAATATGTATCTCCAGCTCTTCAAATTAAAAATTTTTTTGATAACAAAATAGTTAAGTTAGATGAATTAAGCGAGTATATATCATCCGAAGAACAAAGGGGTAATATGTTTTGGCATGTTTTACCCTATAAAAATACAAAAGAGCCGTTATTGTTTACTTTGTTAGATGTTATTGCAACAGAGAATGATAGTAATCTTGTGGATAAAGTCTTAAAAACATTAAGTCAAAATGCTACAATTGATTATAATGTTCAAGACTCAAACGGAATTCCAATATTTGGAAAAATATTAGAATTACAAAATGAAAAGATTATAGACCTAATAAAAGATAAAATAATAGTATACCATCCAATTTTTGATAAAATTGCAAAGAATATTAATAACGAATCATTTTTGTCAAAAGTAAAAGGGTGTAATATGTATTTTGCAAATGCAGATAAGGCGGTAAAAGAAAAATCAGTTTCGAAGATAGAAAAAATATTTTCTAATTTAAATTCAGTATTTTATACAAGAGAAAAGTCAGGAAAATTTTTCTTAAAGAGTTTAATTAATACAAAAGATGAAGATTTTATAATGAGTTTTTGGGGTAAATATTCACATTTATTACCAATAAAAAGCGGCTCAATAATTTCCGATTTTATTAGAAAAAATGCACTATATTACTAACAAATTATTTTTTTGCACGCAAAAATCGTTTTCTAAAAAAACAATGTAATATAACAGCCGGTTTGAGTGTTTTGAACAGGAATTGTGAGAATTTAAAAGTTTTTGTCTAATATGCTTATGCAAATAAATTAGATTACAAATGATAATAATTAAGTTATTGTTGGGTTTCACCCAACCTACAACTTGATGCACCTTTATAATTTTTCGGTTTTGCAAAAACAAATTAAATTGTAAATTGTAAAATAAATGCAATAAACAGGCAATTTTTTGAAAGAATAATACTTTATATAAATATAAGGTGGTTATATAAGGTTTTTTAGATGTCGATATCTTTCAATATTGGTGAAAAAACAGTCATCAATCCTGTTCAAAACAGCATTGTAACTTCTAAAATTAATCCTAATTTCAAGGAATTGCAGAAAGATACTTTTGATATAAAAGAAAATGTTGCAGATAAAATCCTTAGAGAAAATCGAGAACAAAATGAGGGAAAATATAAAAAATCAAGTTTCTCAAAATACGCAAATATTGCTGTATTTCCTGCTATAGCAACTGTTTTGGGAAGTTATATTTACGGCATTAACAAAATCATAAAATCTAAAAAACAGGATATTCCGAAAGATGAATTAAACAAAATTACTAAAAATGTTTTGAAAAAAGGAGGGCTCGCTTCTTTATTTGCCGTCGGAGGCTGGATAATATTATCATCTTATTTTGACACTCAAAGAAACCGATATATAGCTGAAACAAAAGATTATTTTAATCATATTAACAAAACGGGTGCAAAATTATCTGAAAAAGATTTTAATTCTACTTATACAGCAGCTTTTTATAATGGCGCATCAGGAGAAGTTTGCATAAATAAAAATAATTTAAACGATTCATGGAGTAATTATAAAAACAAATTCACCTTGAAACACGAGCTAGTACACGCAAGACAGTATGAAACTGTTGCAAGAATGGATGACGGCATTAGAAAACTAAATTACGCAATGTTTAAAAATGATGCAAACCGCATAAAGAACGACTCTGTTCAAAAACAAATGATAGAAGATGCGTACAATGATATTATTTCCGACAAAACAAATAAATATCATGATTCTAGATTCTCATATGACGGATATGAGATTCCTTTTAAGGATTATATTGTTGCAATGCATAAATTAATAAATGATGAAGAAAAAGATTATACGGATATTCCAATGCTTATAAATGAAGAACATTATAAAGGAGTGAGAGAAAAGTTCGGAAGTTTAACATCTGAAGAAGAACAAAAGGCAAAAGAATATTATAATGGGATTTTAAACTATACATCAGCAGATTCAATATCAGCGTTCAATCCTTTCTCTGAATATCGTAACGGAATATTAGAAAAGGAAGCATATAAAGAAAATCCTTGGTATACAATGATCATATAAAATTTTGGGTGTAATTTTTGTACAGAAAGAAGACCGTAGGTTGGGTTTTTAACCCAACAATAACTGTTATTGGAAAGTAGCCGACCGGTGAGTAAATAGGACGGGTTTTAACCCGTCAAAAACTTATAAAATATGTGTCGGGCTAAAGCCCGACCTATTTTTAGCTTGTAGGTTGGACATACTTGCCCAACAAAAACTTTTGAGTGCAAATTTGTGCAAAAAACGAGTAAAAAAGTGCAAGAAAAGTCACTTTTCGAGTAGTTTGGAATTTAAATCATCAATCATATTCCGACCGCTAAGATTTAGTGGTGTTGGGCAAGTATGCCCAACCTACATTTGCTAAAATTGGTACTTCTGCCGATTAAAAATATTTACCCCTTCTGACCAAATGTCCTGTTAAAAGGTAAAAATCATCGCAAAATAAAATCGGATAAGACATTAAGTCTATCCGATTTTATAAGGAGGAATAGGGATTCGAACCCTAGGTACGCTCGCACGTACGACGGTTTTCAAGACCGCTCCAATCAACCACTC
>CADCNZ010000104.1 GCA_902802935.1 uncultured bacterium
GAAACTGCGGAATGCTCAATTGAGCCTGTTATTTCATCAGAAAGTTCAATAATGAAAAAGATTGATGAATATTACAAAGTAGCGGATACGGTTGATAATATTACTCTCACAGATGAAGAAGCGGAATCTTTTGACTGGACGGACGAACTTCATAAAGAAGAAGCCGGTGAAGAACATATCCAGCACGTTATACGTGCAATACTTAAACAAGCAATTATTGAAGATACGCACGAACTCAATTTTGAACAAGTCGAAGAAGGGTTGAAAGTTGTATTCAAACAGCATGGTGAAATTATTGATAAAGGAACCGTACCTGCTATTCTTAACTCAGCTTTTGTATCAAAATTGAAAACGCTTTCCAATCTCGATGCATCTGTTTGTGAAATTCCACAACTTGGTAAATTGTGTTTTAAGGTTGAAAACACCATGCTTACAGCTTCTGTTTCATCCTTCCCGACTATTATGGGCGAAAGAATATCTTTAAAAATTTACAAACCTCCGCAACATTTAGAAAAAATTATACCTGATGAAAAAGCAAGAAGTGTAATATCCAATGTCTTAAATAAACCTGGCATAATCCTTGTTTGCGGCTCACCACTTAGCGGAAAAACTCATATTATATACTCACTCCTTATGGAAGCTGCCTTAACCGGCAAAAATATTATGACAATAGAATCTATTGCCAAGTATGAACTTAAAGGAGTTAACCAATGCGAACTTAACGAAAATATCGGGTTCAACATGGATAAAGCACTTAGATATATTGAATTTCAATCACCTGACACAATTTATCTTGAAGGAGTAAAAACTCGAGATGCATTTGAATTTATGTCAGAACTTTTCTATAATGACAAAACCGTGCTTACAGAATTTATGGCTAACAATATGACCGATTTGAGACAAAAACTTGCATTTGAGGATTTTCAATCCTTCAAATCTCTTGTTTCATGCCTGATATTTATACACTCAAAAGATAGCATCGAAGTTTTTGACAAAGCTACTCTGCAAAAATATTTGGCATAGTTATTGCATTTTATTTATTCTATAATATCAGTATGTTAAAAGATAAAAATATTTTAATTGGGATAACAGGCGGAATTGCAGCATATAAGATTTGCTCTCTGATTAGACTGTATAAAAATTCAGGCGCAAACGTAAGAGTTGTTGTAACTCCAAATGCCTTAAATTTTGTGACTAAACTTACCCTGCAATCACTTTCAAATAATGATGTTTATGTAAACGCATTTGAAATTGATGAATACAAGCCTGAACATATTGCACTTACTGAATCTGACATATTTGTAATTGCACCTGCAAGTGCTAATACAATCAGCAAAATGGCAAACGGAATTTGTGACAACCTTCTTTTATCAACAGCCTGCGCTTTTAAAAAACCTATTTTGATTGCGCCTGCTATGAATAACAATATGTGGGAAAATCCTTTTGTACAAGAAAATATTACTAAGTTAAAAAAAGCAGGATGCAAAGTTTTAGATGTAAATGAGGGCTTTCTTGCTTGCGGCACAACCGCAAAAGGAAGAATGAAAGAACCGGAAGAAATTTTTGAAGAAACCGTAAAAATATTTGAAATTCAAAAATCATCTAATATTTATAATAACAAGCTTTATGGGAAGAAAATCCTCATAACAGCCGGCGGAACAAGAGAAAAAATTGACCCTGTAAGATATATCACAAACAATTCGTCAGGAAAAATGGGAATTGCACTTGCAGAATCAGCTTCAGAGATGGGAGCAGATGTTACACTTGTTTCAACCTTTGGAGTGGGTGGGAATTTTAGAAACATAGTCGCTGAAACCGCACAAGAAATGGAAAAAGCTGTAAAAGATAACTTTGCAGAGCAAGACTGTGTAGTTATGGCAGCTGCTGTTTCGGATTATAAAGTTGAAAAAACATCAGAAAACAAAATCAAAAAGGAAACAAACAAAGAATTAACGCTAAAACTTATTCCTAATCCTGATATTTTGAAAGAAATTTGTGAGTTGAGAAAAAGTTTTACACCTCACCCCAGCCCTCTCCTCAAAGGAGAGGGAGTAAA
>CADCNZ010000105.1 GCA_902802935.1 uncultured bacterium
CATTTTCTACTAATTCCTGATTAGATTCCTCTTGTTCCTCTTTAAACAAGGTTTCAATTTCACCATTGGATGGTGCTTCATCAGCGCTAACGTTTTGATTTTTTCCCTCAACAACACGTTCCTCTTTTGACTCCAAATCATTTTCTAAATTATCAAGTTCTTCCCTTATATCAAGAGAACTTGGTGATGTAGTCGTTGAATAATCCGATAAAAATGAATCCGATTCTTCACTATTACTTATTTCTTCTAATGCAGAGTTTTCTTCTTCGGAATCATTATTTAGTATAAAGCTTTCCAGATTATCCTCAAGGTTATTGTCAAGATCCTGTTCAAATGTCTCATTATCAGATAAATCTTCAAAATCTATGTTAATACTTGAAAAAATCTCTTGAGCCTTTATAGCTTTTGCTAATTTTAACCTTGCATCTTTTGACTGTAACAAAGTTTTATAAAAGTTTTGTTTATTGTCTAAAACTCCGTCTAAATAATCATATATTTGTTTTTCATTAACAGAATAGTTGTCATAAGTAGTTTCTATTGAATCTAATATGTTATCAAGCGGTAACAACTGCTCTTCAGTTATAATATAAGAATCATCCGTACCCGTTCCGTTATCTATATTTCTGGACAAAATAAAACCAACTGGCTGATATTCTAATAAATCTTGCGACACTTTTATAAATACATATGCCTGTGGTGTTAAATCTGTTTCAAAATCAATTTTTGGAACAGTCATTTCATCTGCTTCTAAATATAATTTTACAGAGACATAAGAACCATTGATATATATATCAGAAACATTTAAGTCTAATGTATATGGCATCAAAGCAGATAATGATGTTTCTGTATCTATATCCGCATCAGAATCATTAAAAATACTTTTAAATACCTTAACTCCCAGCATATTTTTTATTGCTTGGTTTTTTATGTCCTCATCTTCAATAGAACCGCATCTGCTTTGAACAGATAAAAGTTCACTCTCTTCTAACACTACATTATTTATATTCACCTAACACTCTCCCATGCTTAGACCAATAATATCATACAATATAAAAAAAATCTATATTGTAACATCATATTTGATATATTTGACATGAAAAAAAATATTATTAAACCAAATAGTGGATATTTAATTATTTAATTTAAGATTTAATTAATTATGTTCGTTAATGTACATGAAAGGAACAATTATGTTTTCAGCAATGATACAAAATTTATTATCTTCTTCAGGGCAAGCTAATGCAATGCAAAGAGCTGTACAAATGAACAGTTATATAAACAAATATAATTCACAGTGGACGCCTGTTGAAAAAACATCTGAAGGACTTGCTCAATCAAAAGATATACAGTCTTTTGATACTGTATTAAAAAAATCAGCAAAAGTTAAATTTGGTGATTTGTTAACAAATCCGACAACGAAAGTAAGTGCAAATATTTATACAGCACAAGCAAACGGAGCAACAGAAACCTTATCACCTAGGCAAAAAATTAACAATATCATATCAAAAATTTCAAAAAAGCATGGTATTGATGAAAAATTAGTAAACGCTGTCATAAAACAAGAATCCGGATATAACCCCAATGCAAAATCTAAAGTTGGTGCGATGGGTTTAATGCAGTTAATGCCTGCAACTGCTAAAGGATTAGGAGTAACCAACCCGATGGATCCGGAGCAAAATGTTGAAGGCGGAGTGAAATATCTGAAATCAATGCTTAACAGATATAACGGAAATGTAATACTTGCACTTGCAGCATATAATGCCGGTCCTGGTGCTGTTGATAAATATGACGGTATTCCACCATATAAAGAAACACAAAATTACGTAAGAAATATATTATCTAACTATCTCTAAGCATTAGCTTTAATTTGTTTTTGTTCTTTTTCAAGATCTTCTTTTGCATGGATTCGTCTTGTGTTTTTATAGGTTAATCTAGGAATAAACCAGCCTAAAATGTATGGTGAAATAATGAATGTAGTTAACAGTCCAGGTAGTGAGTTCATGCCTCTTGCAAATGATGCTATTTTGTTCTTACTACCACCTGCAGACCTCATTAGATTAATTATTTTTTCATTTAACAATTTGCTATCATTTATTTTTGTATGTTTTTCTATATTCTCAAAGAATTCTTTTATCTTTTTATTTTTTTCCGATTTCGTCAGATTTCTTATTGAATCAAGTGTAAAATTATTTTCGTTAAATAAAACATTATGATTATCTGATTTTGAAAGAATTTTTTGTAAATCTCCGCCATTTTTATCTATATATTTACAGAAATTAATCATTTTTTCTTTCGAATCTACACCGCTATATAATGCCGTTAGTTCTGAATTTGATAACACGTGTGATTTACTGTATGGATTTAGTAAATCTAAAACTGTCTTCATTTTACTCTTATTTCTGTTTTTATCCATAAGAACAAAGCCGGATTTTTTCTCATATGATGTTACACATGCTCTTGTTCCCATTGGAACTGCAAATATTACAGCTAATGAAGATGTAACATCTCTTAGAAGAATTTCCCAGATTTCAGTAAAATCTTTTTTACCGTTTTCATCTTTTTGAGCTCTGTTATATGCACGCAATCCTCTCGGTACCAATAAGCCAAACAACGATAATCCTGCCATTAACGTATTAGTAAAATTATGACCATTGTATTCAAGTTCATTTGCAACAAAATCACTCTTTATTTTATTAAACAATTTACCAATTTGAGTTAATACTTCTTTATCATTTTTACCTTTAAAGCTTGGATTATTAGTATTTTTATCATTTTCATTTATATTTTTTCTTGCTCCTGGCGCTACATTACTTCTTGCATATATTTTAGGTAATATTGACAACACACTTAATGTAGCAGCAATCATGGCAATATTAGTCACAAAACGTTTACCCAGAGCTTTATATTTTATATTCTCAGATATTAATTTGTTAAGTTTTTCAAATCTGTTATTGGCTGTTATTGCGTCATGACTATATTTTTCCATAGCTTCAAATACATTTTTTGTATCAAAAGCTTTTATATCGGCTCTGTGCTCAGAACCGAATTTTACTTTTCTAAGCATATTTAGTTCGGCATCAGCTTCATATTTTAAACTGTTAATATGGTTAACAATATTATCCATACATTCGTTTCTGTATCTGGATTTTCCTTTAATTCTTTTTAGTTTTACTCCGTCAGGAATTTTTTCACGATTTTTCAATTGAGTCATTATATAGTCAATGGACTCATCTTTTACATTCTCTGCACCTACAGTGTTATTTAGGATGTTTCTTATATTATTTCTATAAAATACTTCTTTGAATTTATCTTTATCTTTTAATAATGTTTCGTCAAAGTCTTTTGCGGAAACAAATTCTGTTAAGTTATCACCAAATCTTTTTATAAGCTGCGAATTAACACTCGTTGAACGCCCGCATTTTGCAGCAAAATATAAAGATATCGGAGCGACTGCCATCATGCACGGTCCGGTTAATCCTTCTCTGCCCAGTACTTCAATACCTTCTTGTGTATTATATTTGCCGGTCACTTCTTTATCGCGCATGTAACCCGCAATACTCCTTGGTACTGTCATCCCCAAGAAATCTTGTATTATAAAAGAAACTAAAAAGCCGCCATTCTCAATTAATTGCATGAAATTTCCGGAACTGTTTAATGCAGCCGCAGGAGCTGCTGCCTTAAAACTCATACTTTGTGCCCTATCTTCCGAATTATAGTTTTTATAATTTAATGAAGATATTACATTTTGTTTGTTTTTAATTTCCAAATGCGAGTACCTTTACAAAATACATCCTATATATTAAATAAAGTTTTTCAAATATAAAAAATTGACTAAATGTAAATGTATGTAACAAAAAAAAAGAGTCGTTATGACTCTAAAAACTTTAATGTGTGAAGTGTAGTATGTATGTGTATTTGTTTATCCTATGAAAATCTTATTAATATCTCGTATATATATAAAGTTTATTTAAAACTAATAATTGCTTGTTTATTTTATAAATGTAACATTACTTAATATAAATTGATTTTTTCAAAAATTTTATTAATAAACTTTTAGCGAGGTTAACTAATGATACTTGATAAAATGATTGAACTAATATCTTATTTATTACCTGTTTACAAAACAAAATGCACACACGATAAAGTTCCACCTGAAGTTGAAACAGCTTATTGCCCTGATTGCGGTAAACTTATTAAAAATGAATGGTACATAGGGAGATGTTCTTCATGTGGTGTAAAAGTCAAAGTTATGGTCCGTAACGGAGAAATAATTTCTCAGAACCATTTTTGTACAAACTGTGGCGGAAATGATTTTAAAATAGAAAAATTAGATAAAATTAACTTTATTGATATAAATTTTGCCGCACTTTTAAAAAGAGAAGTTGTTGAAACAAGTGTTTGTAAAACAACTACATGCTGGCAAGAAAAAATACACGAGCAACCAAAATTGCTAATACAATATTAACAGCATCTGCCAATATTCCGGTTAATAGTGCATACCTAAGTTTTTTAATTCCTACGGAACCAAAGTAAACCGCTAGTACATAAAAAGTAGTTTCAGAACTTCCTACCATTATTGCGGCCAGTTTTGTTGTAAAATCATCAGGACCGAGAGTTTTTGCGATTTCTGAAAATACGCCTAATGCTGCAGAACCTGACAACGGTCTGGTTATAATCAAAGGTATTATATCTGCAGAAACAGAAATACGATTCAACACATCCTTAAACATTTCGGCGAAAACATCTATAGCTCCTGATGCTCTAAACATTGCAATACCTACTATTATAGCAACCAAATACGGTATAATAGCTATAGAAACTTTAAAACCGTCTTTTGCACCATCAATAAAATCCTCATATACAGGACGCTTTTTTATAATACCTATAAAGAGTATTAATACTACAATCAAAGGAAGAATAAATACTGAAATTTCATTCAACAAATTAATCATGCTTCCTCCATACTCGTCTTAATACAGAAGCAATAACTATTGCTGAAAAAAAAGATATTGTTGTAACTATTAATGTTGGCAATATTATATCATTTGGATTTTTGGCACCTAAACCTGCTAATATAGCTATGACTGTAGCAGGAATTATTTGAAAACCGGCTGTATTCATCCCTAAGAACATGCACATAGCATCTGATGCTGACTCTTTATCAGAATTTTCTTCTTGTAACTCTCTCATAACTTTGAGCCCGATTGGCGTTGCAGCATTTGTTAAGCCTAATGCATTTGCCGATAAGCTCATTGAAATATCACCAAGCACAGGAGAATCTTTTTTTGTATCCTTAAAAATATATTTTAAAATCGGATAAAGAAGTTTGGATATAAACTGAACAAACCCCGACTTTTCCGCAACTCTCATAACTCCCAGCCAAAAAGTCATGATACCTATTAGCGAAAAAGAAATTTTTACAGCTGTATCACATGCTGAAAGCATGGTCTCCGATACTTTTGAAATATTGCCGTTTATAACTCCAAATATTATAGATATGACTATTAATAAGAAAAATACATAATTCATATGTTTATATTAGAAAAAAAATTTCTATTTGTCACTATTTTTATATTATTATATAATTAACTTATATTATATGATGAGGGATAGAGTATAGACATGGCAGAAATAGATAATTTTTCAGAGATTAATGATAATTTTGATACAATCAAAACATTACTTAATTCAATTAGAGCACAAGGGATTCTAAACACTTCTGATGTAGATAAATTATTGGGTGGAATTAATGCTAAATTAGAAAAAATAAATACGGATGAAGATATTGATTTAATAAAAGCATTCCTGTCAGAATTAAAACATAATCTGGACGAACGCCACAATGTGCTTATTTCGAAATTTGGCGCTATAGAATCATTATTTTCTAACCTATTGAAAAATAGCTCAGAAACAATAAAAACAAGCGAAATAAAAGAGCTTTTTGATATCGTTGCAACAAATTTGTCAGTATTTTCAAGAGAAGTAGTTTCTCAAAAAGAAACATTAACTGATATAACATTGCGCTTAGATGCAATGCGTTCAGATGATTCACAGAAAAAAGATATAATAAAGAACATCTCATTACTTAAAACAGACATTGAGCATATAAGCAACGGTTTTGACTCTATTGTGCTTAGTTTAAATGAGAATTTTAAAACTGTATTAAAAACTATATCAGAAATAGATCAATCTTCTGAAATTACTGAATTTGGTGCCAAAGTTGCAGATATAGTAAATTCATCAAATACAATACTTTCTGCACTACAATTATTAGACAAAAAAAGTTCCGGTATAGAAGAAACTGTGGGCACTTTGGCAACACATGATGATATTAATAGCGCAAAACGTACAATATCTGAACTTTCTGTTACCAACAAAGAGTTAACAAATTCTGTAGAGAACCTTAATCAAAAAACTTATAAACTAGACAGTCTTGCCGAAAAAATTGATGCCACTGTTAATATCATTGCCGGCTTAAAAACTGTTATTTCAGACAATGATGCAGAAACTGCCAGAGCTATTGTTGAAAGGTTGGATCAGCTTGAACCGCTTATTCATGCTGCCGCATCCGCAAAAGAATTTAATGAATTACAACAGTCTCTGGAAGTCATTATAAAAGACATTCTTAACAATTATGTATTAGAATTTAACAAACTTGGAAATGAAATAAAAGAACAAGTAATTGTTGAATCTGATAAATTGTCACAATTATATGATGTCAATGTTACAAGAACATTAAACGACATCTCATCAAATGCGGAAGCACTTAACAATTGTCTAAATGATACACGTAGTGCTATTACAACATTATGTGAAAAAAGTTTTAGAGATGTTTTTGACAACATTACTGCAGTGAGAGATGTAGTATCACAACTCGATGAAAATAATGTTTCTGCTAACAACGCAATATTTTCGAATATTACAGATAGATTAGCTATTTTTGAAAACAGTTTAAAAAATTCATTAGAAAAACAAGAAGATTTCGTTTCAGGTTCTTCTGACAGAGTAATTGAACAAATCGAAAACATTAAAAACTTAACAAGCGGCTTGGATTATAAGATTGATTCTACTGTAATTGAAGCTAATAATGCAAAGCAAGAACTTTCAAATCTTAAATCTTCAATAGACAGTGTATTGGCATTAGATTTTGTTAATGTTGTAAAAGATTTGAGGGTAGATTTATATGCTGTAAAACAAGACCTATCCGATGCAGCAGAGAATGTATCCGGAGATTTGTCCGATAAAATTACTAATGATTTATTTGGCAAATATGAACTGCTAATAAGCAAATTGGACACTGTAGAAGATGAAATAAAGAGTATACAATCCCAATCTTTAAATGAACTTAAAGGTATTTTAGATAAAATTTCATCCTCTATAGTTGATGTTTTATCATATGTTAGTGTTGCAAAGAGTTCGGGTTTTGATGAATTTGACTCCAGATTGGCAGACATTGCGGAAATCGTTAAAGAAAACAATCTAAATTATGTTGAAAATGTAAGAGATGTAGTAGATGTAATAAGAACGAAGGTTGATAATAATATGAATCAACTTTCAAAAGAAACATTAAAAAATGTCGCATCTATTAACAATGCGATTAATTTAAATACAGAATCACTTAAACAAGAAATACAAAATTCATATAATAAAATTGTTGAAGCACAAGATAACTTTAACGAAATTAAAGAAGTTATCAAATCAGGTAACATTGCAATAAATGACAATTTTACAAGCGTCATATCTTCTGCTGAAAATATAAGAGGTTCTTTTGATGCAAACGTAAACAACTTAAAAAGTGAATTGTTAAACAAAATAACTGAACTTAAAAATAATTTAAACAATATTTCTGAGCAATTCGCAGATTCTTCATTAAAAACAGAAGGTGCAAGCAAAGAATTATTTGGTTATATAAAGGACAATTTTACACCGCAAGTCAATACCTCAATTGATTCTATTCATAATGATGTAAAAGATATGTTATCCGGTTTAGACATAAGAGTGACCGAAGTTGTTGAAGGATTTGAAAAGCTTGATAAATCTGTAAATTCATTATCTGATGAAACCACGAC
>CADCNZ010000106.1 GCA_902802935.1 uncultured bacterium
AAATAAATTTATAACCGATTTAGCGGTATCGTCTAGTGGTTAGGACGGGAGATTCTCATTCTCCAAACAGGGGTTCAATTCCCCTTACCGCCGATATAATAAAATAGAGCCTTTCGGCTCTTTTTTATTGTTTATTAAAAATTAAATTACAAGGAGAATGTTAAAAAAAAATAAACTTTCCCCAGTAAAGCGATTTGATAACCTATAATTATTGTATATAATATTTAAGTAGGGGAGATTACAATGGAAAATCCGTTCAAAAAAGCAATTGAAGAAGATAAAGAAATCAAAGAAGAACCTAACCAAGAAGAAATATCGGGAATTTCTGAGCAAGCAGAAGAACCTGTCAGCAATGAAGAAGAAGTTAAAGTTGATGAAATCAATCCTCTTCAAGAAAAATATGATACCTTAAATAATCAATACATAAGGCTTGCCGCAGATTTTGATAACTACAGAAAGCGCAACGAACAAGAAAGAGAAGCGCTGTTAAAATACGGTGCAGAAAACACCTTAAAAAAAATGCTTGAAGTTTTGGACAATTTCGAACGCGGTTTAAAAGCCATAGAAACTGTTGAAGATTGCGAAAAAGTTAAAGAATGCTACAATCTTGCATACAAAAACTTTACAGATGTTTTAGCAAAAGCAGGTTTAGAAACTATAAAAGCAGAAGGTGAAGTTTTTGATCCAAATCTTCATGAAGCAGTTATGAGGACTCCGGATTCTGACAAGCCTGAAAATACTATTATTACAGAATTACAAAAGGGATATAAACTCGGAGATAAAGTTTTGAGACCTACACTTGTAAACGTAGCTACAGCCGAGTAAATTGACATAAATAGGAATAGCAATGAGTGATTATTATGAAATATTAGGCATTGATAAAAATGCCTCAAAAGATGAAATAAAAAACGCATTTAGAAAAATGGCACGTAAGTGGCATCCGGATGTAAATAAATCGCCGGAGGCTGAGACAAAGTTTAAAGAGCTTGGTAAAGCTTACGAAACATTAATGGATGATGAAAAACGTGCAACATACGATAGATATGGTGAAGACGGTCTTAAAAATGCCGGATTTAATACTCAGGGGCCATTTGCCGGTGGTTTCGGAGATTTGGATGAGGTATTTAACTCATTCTTTGGCGGATTCGGATTTGGAGGTTCCAGACGAGAAGACCCAAATGCTCCTCAACGCGGAGACGACTTAAGATTAGATATAGAGCTTGATTTTGAAGACGCTGTATTTGGTTTAACAAAAGAAATCACAATAGATCACTTGGAAACTTGTCATAAGTGCAGCGGCACAGGAGCAAAAGAAGGTGCAAAACCGGAACCTTGTAAAGCTTGCGGCGGACAAGGCAGAATACAACAGACAACTCGAACCGTGCTTGGGCATTTTACTCAAATTGTAACATGTCCGCATTGCCACGGAAAAGGAACCGTAATATCAGATCCTTGTCCGGATTGTCATGGTCAAGGCAGAAAAACTACGGAAAAGAAGGTAGAATTAAAAATTCCTGCCGGTGTTGATAACGGTTCAAAAATGAGACTTTCACATGAAGGAGATGCCGGAATTAACGGAGGCATAGCCGGTGATTTATATATTGTAATTCACGTAAATCCTTCATCATATTATAAACGAGACGGAATAAATGTATACACACAGCTTAATATAACACCGGCTCAAGCGGTTCTAGGAGATACAATATCCATAAAAACATTGGATGGAGAAAAACAAGTTTCAATACCGGCAGGAATACAACACGGAGAATCCGTTAAAATAAGAGGCGCCGGAGTGCCAAATATATCTAAACCTTCAACAAGAGGAGACCATATCGTAATAGTTGCAATAAAAACTCCTACTCACATATCGAACGAAGAAAAGGCTTTATACCAGAAATTATATCAAATTCAGAAATCTAAAGCTGAAAGCTACAAAGAAGGTTTAAAAGGAATTTTTAAATAATCCGATATTGTGGTAAAATATTTTCGTAGAATTACTTTGGAGAACAAATGAAAAAGTTTTTGGCATTAATCGGAATTATTCTATTTACTTCAACAGCTTCTTTTGCTGCAAAAATTCCTGACGACGTAAAAACATACATAAAAGATCAAATCCCTCAAGCTGATATAAGATTTGACGGTGTTATTACATTTCCGCCAAACACAATATATTTACCATTATATCCGTCTTTATTTTCAGATATAAAAACATTAAAAATTAAAGAAACTTATCCTGCTAATATGACATTAAAACAAGAACCTGACATAATTATATTTAATAATGATTTTGTTTTAATGAAAGTTTTGTCAGACGGACAAGGTCACAGAACCGTTCTGCACCAAACAAAACCCCCTCTGCAAGTTCGAACAGGGCTACTGCCACAGGATATGTTAGTACCTAGCGGTTTAATTATACCGGAGAATATAAAATCTATTATCGGAAATTTAAAAATTGATACAAAAAATGAAGATATAATAAAGCTTGAAAACCAAGATGCCTATGAAGATTTTATTACAAAATCAGAACCGGTAATTCAGCAAGGTGTTATTTCTCAATTAAAAAATAAGATACTTTATGTTACTACAAACTACTCAAAAAATATTCAGGTTGTAGAGCCGGGAAAATCAGGTCCTGAATATGCTCTTTCTCAAAAATCAATACCTATAGATGTAAAGGCTGTCAACAACGGCAAATTTCTTATAGTTACGGCTTATGAAAGACCGTTTTTGGATGTAATTTCAGTTGCAGATTCAAGATTCATAAAGCAAATAAGTCTAAATTCCAATCCGGAAGAAATTCTTTTAAATAGCACAGGCGATAAGGCTTATATAACTTCACCGTCTGCTTCGACAATATATGTTGTTGATTTAAAATTAATGACATTAATTCAGAAAATAAAAGTTAATGGATATTGCGAACACCTTAGCTTGTATGAAAACAAGTTATTTTACGTAGATAAACTTCGTAACGAAATTTGGGCAATTGATATGGATAAAGATTATGAATTAAAAGACATAGGTCTATTTCCTAACACATCCTCAATTGCATACGCTGATAACAAAATCTTTCTTGCCAGCAGAACAAAAAGCAGAATTGCCGTTATAGATTACGATACGCTTGGGCTAATAAATGAGTTTACAACAGTTAATAAACCGACAAAAACAATGATATTTAACGGAGTTTTATATGTTTTGGGCTCACAAAACAACAAAATACAAAAAATTAATATAAACAACAATAATGTTATCGGAACTATCGAACTTGAAAGCAATGGTTTTGCAGGAAATATACACTTACTTGATAATTCAGGTATAGCGGTAACAACTGACTTAAAAAACAACAGCTATTCAATTGTTGATTTAATTAAAGGCAAAACAATAAAAACATACTCGCTCAATGTTCCGGTCAAAGACGTAATTATAGCAGATAAAGTTAAACTATTTAATTAAAATGGATATTATATTTGATACAGTCACAGAAGAAACTCTAATTGAACTTGAAAAAACTCAAAAAGATTTTTGGAACGTACCCCGAAAAACCGGCGTTCTGCTAAATATGTTTGTAAAAATGATGAATGCGAAAAGTGTACTTGAAATAGGTACATCTAACGGGTATTCCGGACTTTGGCTATCAAAAGCACTTAAAGAAACAGATGGAAGGTTAACTACAATAGAGTTCTATGAAAAACGTCAAAGCATAGCTATTGATAACTTTAAAAAATGCGGAGTTTTGGATATCATAAGACCTTTGCAAGGCAGTGCCTGTGAGATAATAAAAAATTTTTCAGAAGAAGAAAAATTTGATTTTGTTTTTATAGATGCTAATAAGCGTGAGTATGTTGAATATTTCAATCTCATAAAACCACACCTTACGGAAAAAGCAATGATAGTTGCTGACAACATTATTTCTCATGCAGAAAAAGTTAAAACCTTTGTAGATGCTATAGATGCCGACAACGAATTTCAATATGCGATTGTTGAAGTGCCGGGAGGCATTTTAACAGCATACCGAAGCAAGTAGAAATCTATCAAACATCTTTACCCCAGAATCATCTATTTGCTTGATTTCAAATCTCAAATAATACTATAAACTTATAGTATTAAATGGGGTAAAATATGACAAAAACAAATTTAAAACTTAAACAAGCTCAAAATAAAAACAACCTTAAAGTTGTTGATGACAGAGCTATTAAAACAACGTCCTACAGTGATATTAACTTAAAGAAATGGAAAGAATACGATCATATAAAAACCGATACTTTATGGGAATTTCCATCCAGATTAAAAGAAGGTGGTCATTCAAACGAATATCACGGAAATTATATACCCCAAATAGCGCAACAAATATATGAGCGTTATACAAAGAAGAATGACATAGTGCTTGATTTGTTTTTTGGCTCCGGAACATCCGGCATTGAGGCATTAAATATGCACAGGCGTTGCATTGGAGTTGAGTTAAAGGAGGATTTAGCCGAATCCGTGTCAGAAAAATTTACTCCTAAACAGTTAGTAACGGATGTTAATATAATATGCGCAGATTCCGCAAGCGAGCTAGCTAAAGAAAAAGTTAAAGCCAGACTTGATGTTATGGGAGAAAAACACGCACAATTGTTAATGCTCCATCCGCCATATGATGACATCATTAAATTTTCAGATAAAAAAGAAGACTTGTCAAATTGCTCATCAACAGAAGAGTTCTATGATTTATTTGAAAAAGTTGCAAAAAACGGATATGACCTATTAGAAAAGGGCCGATTTGCTTGTCTCATTATCGGAGATAAATATGCGAATTCGCAACATATTCCTCTGGGATTTGAATGCATGGCAAGGATGAATAAGCTTGGTTTTATAACAAAGGCTATCATCATAAAAGATATGCAAGGTAATGAAAGAGCAAAAGGAAAAACAGCCAATTTATGGAGATATAGGGCTCTTGCCGGTGGTTTTTATATTTTTAAGCATGAATATGTTATGGTATTCCAAAAAATATGATAAAAGAAGTAGAAAATGGGGTTATATTTACCCTTCGGATTGTACCTAATTCATCAAGAAATGAACTTATTATTGAAGAAGAGTTTATAAAAGTTAAGGTTACAGCACAGCCGATTGAAAATAAGGCAAATAAAGCTTTAGTTGAATTATTATCTAAAACATTAAAAGTCCCTAAAACAAGTATTCAAATCGTAAAAGGCGAAACTTCTAAAGAAAAGACTATTTTCATTAAAACTCAAGATTCAATGCAAAAAAAGATAATATCTCAATTGACAAAAAAATAAAAAAAATATAGTATAAAGACAGAGGTGCTCGTATGTATAAGCGTTGGTATGATGTTGATCCTACAATTAGTTTGGCTGTTAGTTTAATGAGAAATGCCAATATTGTAACGCAATATAAGTGTGCTGATTTGATAATCAAACGTTCCAAAGAAAATGGTATAGACCTATCTGAAAACATATTAACCGATGCATTTACATATGTTCTAAGACGCTGGTACGACACCGATCAAAAAATTGCAGAATCTTTTGAATATCTAAAGTCATTACCTTTTGATATCCAGAAAAGTATTGCACTTGAGATAATCAATTTACTTCAGGAAGAAGAAGTACACTAGAACGAAATGGACACTATTTTAAAACTAATTCTTAATCCGGCAATTATTGCAGTTGTACTGCTTTGCGTATTATGTATTAAACGTATAAATGTTTTGCTTGCGATTATTATATCAACTTTGACTGCCGGAATAATAGCAGGCATGAACATAAAAACAGTAATGGAAGTTTTCATATCCGGTATGGGAGGAAATTCAGAGACTGCTCTGAGTTATATTCTTCTTGGGGCATTTGCTGCAACAATGGCTCATTCCGGTTTCACAGATTTTTTATCCGCTAAACTTTCTAAAATAATAGCAAACAGGAAGTTTGTATTAATTTTTATATTAGCTTTAATATCAATGGCATCTCAGAATATAATACCTATTCACATCGCATTTATACCTATAGTTATTCCTCCTCTTCTAAACATTATGAATAACTTGAAAATCGACAGAAGAGCGATTGCCTGCACACTTGCATTTGGTTTAAAAATGCCATACATAACAATACCAGTGGGGTTTGGATTGATATTTCAAAATCTTATAGCGGACAATATGATTCAAAATGGCATTCAAATCGCAAGAAATAATATATGGAAAGCTACATTAATATTGGGTTTAGGTATGTTGGTTGGCTTGTTAGTTGCAATATTTGTTTCCTACCGTAAACCCAGAGAATATAATATCCAAGAAAGTCTATTAATTAATCCCCCTCCCAAATCAACAGAATTTAATACTTCATATTGGTTTGTAATACTTGCTGCCATTGCTACATTTGTTGTTCAGCTAGTTACACAATCTCTGCCACTTGGGGCCTTAGTCGGCTTGGGAATTATTTTTTCTTGCAAGGTCATACCGCAAGAAAAAATGGATCACATGATGAATGAAGGCATTTATTTAATGGGCTATGTAGCTTTTGTAATGCTTGTAGCAGCAGGATTTGCTTCTGTTCTTAAACAAACAGGCGCTATTGAATCATTAGTAAATTCAATTTCCATATTCCTTCCGCAAAATATAATATTAACATCCTTTATTATACTAATTTTGGGGCTTTTTATCACAATAGGAATAGGTACGTCATTTGGTACTATTCCAATAATTGCAGTTTTATTTGTACCTGTTTGTGTTAAGTTAGGCTTTAATCCCCAGCAAATTATTATACTTATAGCTGCAGCAGCCGCTCTTGGAGATGCTGGTTCGCCTGCTTCTGATACCACACTTGGACCAACAGCAGGACTTAATGCAGATGGGCAGCACAATCATATATTTGACACATGCATTCCTACTTTTATACATTATAATACTGCGCTTATTATTTTCGCTCTTATTGGTATATATCTTTGGGGATAAAAAAAAGAGGCATTAAATACCTCTTTTTTACTTAATTTTATTTTATTAATTATTGATTAGGACCATATTTAAAATCATCACTGATATTTGATTGTAACATAGATTTGAAAGATTCTTTGTAAGCTTTTATTTCTTCTAACTCAGCACTCTTTGTTGTAATTTGTGTATCGATTTCATTTTCCCAAGCGGCTAACTGAGCAAGCTCATCTTGATATTTGGCAGCTATTTTATCCATTGCTTCTTCAAAATCAGGCATTACTGTATAATCTTTGTACAATTCTTTTAATTCTTCATCACCAGAGTACATAGCCTTGTACATATCTCTGATTGCTTCTTCGTCTTTTGCCTTGATTGAATGAACATCTGCTTGTGAATAAGTACCAAGTAATTTTTGAGACTGCAATTCAGAGATTTCTAAACTGATATTGTTAGCTCTTAATGTATATGATAGTAATGTCTCATGTAAATTTGCTATTGCCATCTTTGTTCACCATCTTTTTAAATCTTACATATATATAAAGTATTTAAAAATTATTGAATTTCAAAGACTATTTTATTTGTTACAAAACTTTACATTTTTGTTACAGGAAATATTTATAATTTAATATTTATTGCTTATTTGATTGACTTTGCATCCTAAAATGCATTATTATATAAGGGATATGAGAAAAGAGCGTTATAAAAAGAAAGAAGAATCATTTTTTACAAAGGTAATTAATTTAGTCTTAACCATTATATTTGCTTTTTTAATTGGTTCGCAAGTCTGCACTGCTGCAAATAATAATTTGAGGATTGCCCAAATAAGTGATGCTCATTTTTCTTCTTTTGAAGAAAATACTTCATATAAATTTCTTAAAAAATCCGGAGAATTACTTGATGATGCAATTTTTCAAATTAATACTTCCGGTTCTTATGATTTTGTTATGTTCACAGGAGATTTAATTAATAAACCAAAAGAATCAGAACTTGAAAAATTTACAACGCACGCAAAAAATTTAATTTATCCTTGGTACGCAATTGCTGGAAATCATGATATATGTATAGACGGAGGATTAACAAAACAAAGATTTATTGAAATTCTTGCAAAAAATAACAGCAGAATGAAAAATAAAAACATCTATTACGCGTTTACCCCCAAAAAAGGTTACAGAGTAATATGCTTAGATTCAATTATTGATTATAAGGTCACTACTAACGGAGAAATTAACAAAGAAGAATTTGAATGGCTAAGAAATGAACTGGAAAAACACACTAAAGACACCGTTATTATATGTACTCATGTTCCGATTGTTGAACCTTTTTCCAGCCCTAACCATAAGCTTTTAAATGAATATGATGTACGAAGGCTTATTAAAACAACACACAAGAATCCTGTAATTGTTCTTCAAGGGCACTACCATGCAACTAAGATTAAGCAGGACAATAATATGCTTGTTGTAGCATGTCCATCACTTGTAACATATCCGAATTCATTTAGGATTATAAATATAAATTCTAATAAAAATAAAGTAAAAATTGATGTATTTTTAAAAGAAACCAATTTAAAAGACATACAAACCCGTTCAAAAATCAGGTTGATGGGTACTGAGTTGTTGTATGGTGAAGATAGTGATAGAAACGCAAGCTTTGAATTAGGAAGGGAAGATAATTAATGGATGAATTTAAAATAAAATTCAGAGGAGTTCGAGGAAGTTATCCAGTGCCAAATAAGGAATTTTTAAAATATGGCGGAAATACTTCTTGCGTAGAAATAAGAGTCGGGGGACATTTAATAATTTTAGATTCAGGTACCGGATTAATAAGTTTAGGAAATGAACTTATGCAAAAATATATAGAATCCGGAACAACTATAACGGATAGAACTCCCGTAAGATGTACAATTTTATTAAGCCATATACATTTAGATCATATACAAGGTTTTCCTTTTTTCAGACCTTCTCATCTTGCATCTACAAGAATGAGTTTACTTGGTGGAGTTAATTACAATGAAACACTTGAACAAGAACTTGCAAAGCTTTTATTTACCAAATCATTCCCGCTTGATTTAGGCGATATTGCTGCAGATTTAAAAATCGTAGACCTTAATGAAACGAATTATGTAATATTTAAAAAAGGTGCGGAAACTCCTGAAGTTATCAGAGTTAATGACCTTAAAGACGGGGATTACTCTGATGAAGATGTAGTAATCACATGTTACAAATCCTATGCACATCCACAAAACGGAGTTTTTATCTACAAAATAATGTACAAAGGCAAAACTCTAGTTTATGCAACAGACAAAGAAAGTTACCCAGGAGGCGACAAAAAACTTGTGAAATTTGCTAAAGGATGCGATTTGATAATACATGATGCACAATATTCTACAGAAGATTACCTGAGTATCTATGTTCCAAAACAAGGTTTTGGTCACTCTACATTTGAAATGGCACTTGATTGTAAAAAACAAGTAGGAGCTAAAAAAATGGTATTTTTCCATTATGATCCCTGCTACAATGATGACAAGCTGGACGCACTTGCAGAAGAATATGCTTCAGAAGATGCAATATTTGCATACGAAGGACTTGAAATAGACTTAATATAAAAATTTATTATGAATATATTATGAAAAAATTAATTTCTATATTTTTATTATTAACTATTATACTGTGTTCAGGGTATAGAAAACCTTATAAATATACTATTGATGCAGGAAAAGATGCTTTTTACCATAACAATGTCGGGCTTAATTATCTTGCTGACAGAATTTACTATGCTGCAATTCAAGAGTTTAAAATTGCAATTCAGCTTAGTCCTAACACACAAGCCACTGCCATTTTTAAAAACAATCTGGGAGAAACTTATATTTTCATAGGATATCCTGATATGGCAAGGATATGTTTTGAAGATGCAATAAAATTGTACGGTCTGAACTTTAAATACTACCTTAATCTTGCAGATTGCTATGAAAAATTAAATATTGTACAAACAAAAATCACCGAATATAAAAATTCTAACAGTATCTACGACAAAATTATGCTTGGTATTTTATATATAAAAACCGGAGATAAGAAAAGAGGAATTATTATCTTAGACGATATTGTACAATCAAATCCGGAATTACTTATTAGTCAGGCAATACGGCACTATTTAAAAGAGTGCACAGAATAGACTATTTAAACAATATATCCATATTTTTTCGTATTATGGTATTTAACTCCAATGCCGTCTTTTGAAAAGGTTTTCTTTCTTCAAATGCTGAATTAAGAATTGATATAACGTAACTTACTGAAGGAAAAATTTCTTTTAAAGTTGAAGAGACTTCTTGTACTGTATGCTTAAATCCTTCATCATTTGAAGACATGCTTATATTCATAAGTCTCTTAGTCAAACTTGCCAATAATGTATATGCTTTGAAATTAAAGCGTTCTGTTTTTTTTATATTTTCTTCAGAAAGTTTTGCAGCCATTTTCGGGGAATTAAGAAGCTTAAGTTCAAATCCGTCTAAAAGCTTCATATTATCAATTATCATACAAGGTTTTACATTATCACGCTGTACTTGCATATATGTCAACACATCTGTTTCAGGCAAATCAAAAAATCTATGCAATTTTTTTAGTT
>CADCNZ010000107.1 GCA_902802935.1 uncultured bacterium
TGAAACTAAATCTACATGAGTTTCAGAAACCGCAATATCACCAAAGATTTTACGTTTTCTTCCTTCAGATTTGTGTTGAAGAAGGTGGCCGATACCTGCATGTCTTCTTGTAATTTTGCCCGTTCCGGTAACTTTGTATCTCTTAGCTGCCGCACGGTGTGTTTTTAATTTTGGCATTTTTCATCTCCTTTGGGCGGGGTAAATATTTTGGCTAAAAACAAAACTACAAGCCTTATTTACACCTCTTTTTTGCCATATTTTGTAATACGCTTTCCGAGCAAGGCATACCACAGCACTATACTTCGGCATGTTTTAATTTATTATAAATGCACCCTAGTGTCAACCCCAAAAACAAATTGTTATACATTTGTTTCATTATTAATTGAAAAATAAACTTCTTTTAAACGTTTTTTACTAATATGAGTATATAGCTGCGTTGTAGATACATCACTATGTCCAAGCAGTTCTTGCACAACTCTCAAATCCGCACCATTTTCAAGCAAATGAGTAGCAAAACTATGCCTTAATGTATGCGGAGAAATGTTTTTATGTATTAATTTTCCTTGTGAATGAATAAAATTATATACATCCTGCCTTGTTAATAATCTGCCATTATCTGAAATTAAAAGTTTTTTGGTTTCTAAATTATATTTCTTTATCAAAAACTCTCTTTTGGGCAAATACTCTTGTACAATTTGTTTTGCCTTTTCTCCTATCGGCACAAGCCTTTCTTTAGAGCCTTTACCAAAGCATCTTACATATTTTGACACTAAATCTATATCCTGAACTTTCATATTTACAAGCTCTGAAACTCTAAGCCCGCAACTATAGAGGAGTTCCATAATAACAAGCTGCAGTTGAGTCAGGTTAGAATGAAGCATTTCTTCTATCTCTGTAATAGAAATAACTTTTGGAAGCCTTTGAGGAACTTTTGGCTGCTCAAGTGTTGATGCAGGATTTTTACTAATTATATTCACGGAATTTGCCCATTTAAAAAAACCTCTTAGAGATGCAACTTTACGAATGACGCTTGTCGGAGCAAGCTTTCTTTCACGCAAACCTCTTACATAAGAATTTATCATTGTTCTGTCTACATCAGACAAATTGTCAACTCCAAGCACATCTGCAAAATTTTCCAAATCACGCCTATATGCGTCTACTGTATTTTGAGACAACCCTTTTTCAAGTTCTAAATATTCTAAATATTCACCGATTGTTTGGTACATCTTTTTTCTTATATTCTTAAATATAACTCTCTCAGCAAATAATCTTCCAAGCTTTTTTTATCTGAAGACGAAGATTTAGGATCATTTGTAATTATACAAAATGCGTATTTGTGTCCGCTCTTTGTTGTAAGATATCCTGCAATTGAGCTTATATCAGAAAGAGTTCCGGTTTTTGCCTTGAGATTGTCACCTAAAGGAATCATCCTGTCTGATAATGTACCGACACCAGGGACAGCCATACTTGCAAGAGTTTTATTATCTTTCATTTTAACAAGATACTCTGTTACAAAATCGGCATCCGCCAAATTATTTTTTGAAACTCCGCTTGCATCTACAAATCTTACTCTTGATGTATCTATGCCATTCTTCTTATAAAAATCCTCAACGACCTTTAATCCTTTTTCATCCGTACCGCTTAAGCCATACACCTTTGCTCCTGCAATTTTTGAAAGAATTTCCGCTACCATATTATTACTATTTAGTAAAACATCTGATATCGCTGTTGAAATTGGATGTACTTGTTTTTCAAGCAATACATCTTTATTTGCGGCGGGCGAATAAACATAAGGTGTTTTCAAGTATATATTTCTATCTCCCAATGCTTGTGTTAGCTTAAAATCAAAATATTGCTTTAAATTATTTACCGGAACTTTTACCTGATATGGGGAAACCACCTTACCGTCAAGAGTAATAGTATTAAATCCGGATAACGGCTCTCTTGATACATTAACTTGATTTTTATCTGAAGTAATAACATTGTTAATAAAAACAAGCGGATATTTTGACGGATTTATAATAAAAGTTTTGTCTCCTGTTGTTGTTGGCATTACTGTAAATTTTAAAATATTTCCATCTAAATTATAAGAATTAAATTTAGGCATTGAAATATTTAAATCATCATCCCATTGCCATCCTTCACCCCAGCTCTTACCTTCCAGTAAACTGTCATCAATATATATTTGTTTAACTTTTTTGCTATCAATATTGCGTACAAGACGTTTTAAATCAGATGAAGATAAATATGGATCCGCACCAAGCTTTATTAAATATGAATCTTCTCCTCTTGAATATATTGAAGTCTCAAATTCGTAATCATCACCCAATACTTCAACAATAGCCGGAAGAATCAACATTTTTTGTACAGATGCAGGATGCATAAGAATTTTGTCATTGTGAGAATATATCACTTTACCATTTTCAACAGATTTTACCGAAACCGATACAGAATGTTTATCAATTCCTGATTGGTTTAGAATATCATTAATATTTGATTTAACACTTTTTGCATTTACTTGCATACACATTAAAACTAAGATAAAAATAGCAAGTATAATTCTTTTCATTTTCTTACCTCATAAGATTCACAAATATCCTTTAGTATAGTACATTTTGAGCGAAATTCATACATTTTAGGCAAATCTAGTTCCGCATATATACCACCTTCAATTTCTTCAATTTCATCCATTACGTTGCCTTCATAGTCTATAATCATGGAGTGTCCCAAATTTTCAGAACCGTCTGCCAATAGCCCTGTTTGAGTTAAGGCAACCATATATGACTGATTTTCAACTGCTCTTGATGTCGTCATACTATCCCAAGGAATTTTTTTATGCTTTCCCCAAGCCGCTGCGTTAACCAAAATATCAGCTCCTGCTTTTCTGTAAGCTCTGTATATTTCAGGGAAACGAATATCATAACATATAGTTAATCCTATTTTTATTCCGTCCATTTGAACCATTACAGGACTGCATCCTTTTGTAATAAAACTGCCTTCATTGTCACCATAATAAGAATACAAATGCATTTTGTCATAAATAGCAATCAATTTACCTTCTCTATTTATGACGGGGCAAGAATTGTAGTATTTTCCACCCTCTTCTCTTATAATACTACCGCCTATAATGTTAGTATTATATTCTTTTGCCAATTCTGAAAGCATTTTAATTGATTGAGAATTTTTGATATTTTCCGCGCATTTTTGAAATATCGGAGGGTGCCATCCGGCAGTCCAAACTTCCGGCAGAAAAACAAAATCTGCACCTTCAAATTTTTTGAGGTTTGCAGAGATAAGATTTTTTACAGTTTCAATATTTAAATTTATATCCCCGATTACGGATTCCATCTGTATTGCGAGGACTCTGACCTTTTCCTTTTCCATAATCCGAATCTGTATACCTCATTATAAGCTTCCGGAATTCTTTTATCTAAGTCTTCTAAACTTGCCTGAAGCTGTTTACGAATTTCTTCATTATCAGAATTTTCATCAACATATATTGCATCACCGTATAGATTAACCAAATTTGTATTAAAAATAGGCATCCTAAGCCCGTCCCAAGAAGGAAATTTTACCCAAGTGAAGTTAGTAGAATACCAGCATACCGGCACTATTGGGACTCCTGCCATTCTTGCAAGTTTAACAACACCGTCTTTAGCTATTTTTGCAGGACCTCTGGGCCCGTCAACCATCATTGCACAATTTTCACCATTTTTTAATTTAGAAATTATTTGCATTGATGCTTCGACAGCGCCTTTTCGCCCTTTAGAGCCGCGAATCGTCTTAAATCCCATTTTTTCTATTATTCTTGCAATTATTTCTCCGTCACGAGAACGACTTACCAAAACATTTAATTTGCGAAAATCTCCGATTCCAAACGTACACATTTGATTGCAATGCCACATTGCATATAATGCTGTCTCAACCTGCGGTTTATTTACTTCCACTATATGAGTGAAAATTTCCTGAGTATGAAAAATCGGAAACAATAAGTCTGAAATTTGTAAAAAATTTTTATTATCTGTCAGTTTAACCATAAAATAATTATACAATAAAATCTGCAAAATGTGTTATAATTCATATACGGAGGAGTGATGAAAAAAATACTGTTTTTTATTTTTCTGTTATTATTTCCAACATTTGCATACGCAAATTATAATGACATTTATATTGCAGATTTGAGCTACGATTGGATTAATAAAAATGAATTGGAAAAAGAAGCTATTATTAACGAAGTACAAGATATAGTATTTGAAAATCCTGTCCTTATAAGAAACGATTTAAAAAATACATTTAGAGATAAATTGAAAGACAAAGATTATGTAAACCATTATTATGCCGCGTCGGCAGGTCACAAAGAATACAAAGATTATAATCTTTCAGCGTTTTATATAGGTAAATTTAAAAGCATATATATGTATGCTATTCAAGATAAAAAAGACTTAACGAAATCCTATTATTATGATGCAATGGGCAATTTAAAATATATAGATTTCATTGCCGGAGATTATCCTGATTTTCCATATACCGTAATTCAATATAAGATTAGCGGCAAACCTGTCAGTGCAATATATTACATTTCTAAAGACTGCCAATACCTTTTTAAACCTAATGGTGAATTTGAAGGTGTATGGTATAAACATAATCTGTACAACAAACACAATAAAATCATATTAAAACGTACAACATATTAGAGAGCATATAGTGAAAAAACTTGAATCAATAGCAGAATATTTAATAACCCACAACCTTCGCATTGCCACAACAGAGTCATGTACCGGTGGTCTATTGAGCTCTAAGTTTACGGATGTGAGCGGAAGTTCAGCTTTTGTACATCTCAATTTTGTTACTTATTCAAATGAAGCTAAACAGAAAATTCTCGGGGTAAGAGCTGAAACCCTTGAAAATTATGGAGCAGTGAGCGAAGAATGCGCTTATGAAATGGCATCTGGCTTGTATAAAGCAACCGGAGCAGATATTTGTATATCAACAACAGGTATAGCCGGTCCGACAGGAGGAAGCTCTGATAAGCCTGTGGGATTAATGTATTCATGTATATATACAAAAAACAAATCAGTTACTTTTCAAGTAAATTTACCTTCTGAGACACAAAGAATTGAAATGAAAGAAAAATTTGCAGATGCAGTAATCGATAAACTTCATGAAATTCTTTTTATGTAAAATTATCCTGCAGACCCGTGAAATTTATCACAATATTATGTATAATGCATTGAGGAGGAGTTATGTCAAAACGTTTGGTCTCAAATTTTGCATTACTTATGACAGCTCTAATTTGGGGATTATCCTTTGTTGCACAAAGAGCCGGAATGGAATATGTCGGACCGTTTACCTTCAACATGGTGAGAAGCCTTTTGGGGGCATTAAGTTTGGTTCCGGTAATCATTTTTGTTAAAGTATCTTCTCACGATTACAGAACTCCCGAAGTAAAACATAAACAGCATATAAATCTAGCCAGAGCCGGAATCGGATGCGGAATTGCATTATTTATAGCAATTTCTGTACAGCAATACTGCATGCAATTTGTCGACGCCGGAAAAGCTGGTTTTATAACTGCTCTATATATACTATTTGTTCCGGTCATATCAATTTTGTATGGAGAGAAGCTGACAAAAAATATTATAATAAGTGTGGTTCTTGGGATTATCGGCTTATTTTTCCTTTGTTTTAAAAGCGGATGTGGTTTTTGCAAATATGATTTACTTATTTTGTCAAGCGCGTTTTTCTATGCTGTTCACATACTTGTTGTTGACTACTATTCAAAAAAAGCTCATCCGATTAAAGTTTCTTGTGTCCAGTTTTTGATAGTTGGTCTGCTGTCTTGGATATTGGTTATTTTATTTGAAAACATTTCAATTGAATGTATTTTGTCATGTAAAATCCCTATATTATACGCAGGCATTTTAACCTGCGGAGTTGCATATACTCTTCAAATATTCGGACAAAAATATACGCCACCTGTTATTGCATCATTAATTTTATGTTTGGAATCCGTTTTTGCAGTTTTGGGTGGGATGCTTATATTAGGTGAAGTTTTAAGTATCAAAGAATTGACCGGATGCATCTTTATGATAAGTGCGGTAATATTATCAAATTTCCATCCCAGACAAAGATTTTAATTATTCATTGACTAACACAAATGTCTATGATAGATTATAAATGCTGCGAGCACAGTTAACTGTCAACGAAGCAAATGAAAATTAAATACAAGGGTGCGTAGGACTCCGTTGAGGAGTTGACTAAATGTCAAGTCCGAGGATGGAGCAGTCGAGTCCGAGTAGAACGAGGCGAGACGTATACAAAATATACAACTGCGCATTGGTTAATCTTGAAAATTAAATACTATGGGTGCGTGGCGCAGTTGGTAGCGCAGTTGACTCTTAATCAATTGGTCGTGGGTTCGAGTCCCACCACA
>CADCNZ010000108.1 GCA_902802935.1 uncultured bacterium
GGGCAATGGGAATACCATTTACAGCTCTTCACGGTTCAATAAGATTTAGTCTTTCAAGATTTAATACCGAAAAAGAAATTGATTATGTAATTGAGAATATGCCTTCTATAATGGATAAGCTCACAAAAATATCACCGTTCCAAACGGAGCTTGCGGAATTAAGAGAAAGAAAAAGGGTTTAACCCTTTACCCGTTTTTCTAAGCTTCGAAGATAAATCTTCTCAGCTTGAAAAACTTCCCTCTCCCTCAAGGAACAAAGGTAAAACAAAAAACATAGTTGGCGCACAGGTTGGGTTTTAACCCGACAAAGGCGAAAAGGATGAAAAATGATTGATGACATTTTTAATATGGTAGTAAAACCTATATTAGGATTTTTGGAAAAACATTCACCGTTTATAGCAGGTGTAATTATTAACATTATAATTATAATGGTAATTAATAAAGTTATTGATACACTTGAAACCAATATAACATCCAAACTAAGAGAAAGACATTCTGACTCATCACTTGTTAATCTTTTGCCGGTTTTGATAAAAGTATTGAAAGCAATAATTATATTCATGCTTCTTGCAGGCTTCTTGCAAAGCTTTGGGTACAATGTTTCATCACTTATTGCAGGTTTCGGAATTACAGGTTTAGCCGTTGGTTTTGCAGCTAAAGAAGCAATCGGTAACGTGTTTGGTTCTCTTGGATTATTGGGCGACAAGGTTTATAAAATAGGTGATTACATAAAATTCGATGATATAGAAGGATATGTTGAGAAAATAAATCTTCGTTCGACTTCAATAAGAACTTTAGACAATTTTGTTGTTAATGTTCCAAATAATACAATTGCAAACGAAGCAATAACAAACGTTTCAAAATGCAAAAAAAGAAAAATTGATATAACTGTAGGTGTAGAATACGGAACCTCTAACGAAAAACTCGATAGAGCTGTAGAAATATTAAAAGAAATTGCCTCAAATGATGAAAAAATAATTGGTTCCGGTATGTTTACAACAATAGAAAAACTGGCAGACAGTTCTATTAATATAAGGCTCTTTGCCTACACATCAGAAACTGCTTGGGCAAAATATAAGGTTATTAAAGGGAATATTATAAGAGAAATTATTCACAGATATAGAGAAGAAGGTATTGAGTTTGCATTCCCTTCTACAAGTGTTTACTTAGAAAAGATGCCGAATAATGAAAATTAAAATTATCGCACTCGGAAAAATTAAAGAAAATTTTCTTAAAGATGGGGTGAATGAGTTTTTGAAAAGGCTAACTCCTTATGCTTCACTAGAGATTGTTGAACTAACTCCTATTGAAATAAAAGATGAAAGTTTGACTGCAAAAGTTTTGGAAGAAGAAGGAGAGAAGATTCTTTCGCATATCAAAGAAAATTCTTATGTCATAACGCTTGAAATACATGGTAAACAGTTGTCTTCCGAAGAATTTGCCTCAAGAATTAATGAAATAGGAAATAGCGGAGTTTCTGAGATTGTATTTATTATAGGTTCTTCTTGCGGCCTTTCACCGTTGGTTTCTGCAAGAGCAGATTTTAAACTAAGTATGTCAAAAATGACTTTTTTGCATCAATTTGCAAGGTTAATTTTGGTTGAACAAATTTACAGAGCCTTCAAAATTCTTAAAGGTGAAAAATATCACAAGTAAAAAGTTTATAAATTGTTTGATTTAGTAATAATCATTTGATACAATTCAATCATACAGTGAAAAGCATGAATATAAAGACTTCTATAACAAAACTTCATTACAATAAAAATCCAAAAGGAATGTTGTTTAATATTCTAAAATTTTGTTCTGTTTTTTATGGTTTAGCAAGCTTTACCAAAAATTATTTATATGATAGAAAAATCTTAAAGTCTAAAAAAATAGATTCTTATGTTATTTCTGTTGGTAATTTTACAACCGGCGGTGTTGGCAAAACACCTGTTGTTGCAGAAATCGCAAAATATTTAATAGACAAAGGAGATAAACCTGCTGTTATTTCACGCGGATATGGCGGAAGACTTAACAATAAAAATGTACATGTAATATCAGATGGAATAAATTTATATTACAAAGCAGACATGGCAGGTGATGAACCATACTGGCTTGCCGTAAATCTTGATGGGTGTGCTGTCTTAACCTGTGCAAACAGATATAAGGCTGCCAAATTTGCGATTAAAGAACAGGGTTGCACAAAGATAATACTTGATGATGGATTCCAGCATAGAAAACTGTATCGTGACTTGGATTTGGTTCTTGTTGACTCTGAAAAAATGTTTGGCAATGAGAATCTTCTCCCTGCAGGTCCTTTGAGAGAAGGCATGGAAGGCTTTAAACGGCTGAATAAACTTATTATAGTCAGCAAGAATATTGATCATTCCAGAGCTGAAAAACTTTCAAAAATAATTTCAAAGAAATATGGTAAGGAAACTGTGGTTTGTAAAACAGAACCTGATTATGTATATAATATTATCTCAGGAGAACATTTGGAAAAAGGCAGTGAAATAACGGCATTGTCTGCAATAGGTCAACCTGAACAATTTTACAAATTTTTGGAAAATGATTATAAAATAAAACAAAAAATCTCATTTGATGATCATCATCAATATTTATTAAAAGATATTGATAATATTAAAGGTAACATTGTAACCACAGAAAAAGATGCGGTAAAATTAGCTTTGCTGGGAAAATCAAATATTTACGCTTTAAAATTAAAAACATCAGTTCCTGTAGAACAATTGTTGCAATAAAAAAAATATTATTATACAATGCAAAAAAGGTTACATATCTCGTCGAAAATAAAGGAGTAATAATGAACGTAAAAGCTGTCTCTCTTATGATGAAAAGTTCAATGTTGGCTGCCGGTTTAACAATGGCAGCAGGATGCACTAATATTGGCAGTGCAAACAAAATGAAACAAGAAGCCGCCAAATATTTAAATGAAAACGAATTGCAAAAAGCTGAAGAAATTTCAAAAATACAACCAAATGGCATGCAATATGATGCCAGAAAAGTTGCATATTGGGATAGTATACTAATAGAAGCAAAAGCTCAAGAAGCATATTACGATGGTATACAACATGTAAAAGACAGTATACACGGTTTTCAATCAGAAATGCCTAATTATAAATCCAATTTAGATACAATACAAAATGTATCAAATGGCGATTTGGTTCAAGGAATAAAAAGAGAACTTGCATTCTATGTTTCCGGTAAGGAAATGTCCGAATATAACAGGGAAGAGCCAAGACGTACACAAATACAAGGTTTAGTAGAAACTGATGACAACCCGTATGTTGTTCATTATTGGAGTATGATTGCAGCAAACGGTAAAGCAAAAGAAGCTTACAAGCAAGGTATAGCAGATGAAACATCAAGAATAAATGATGTTCGCAACATTGCAAAATAAGGTTTCAAATGTTATAATCACAAAAGAAAAAGCAGCCGGATAATCGCGCCTTTATTGGGTGAGGAAAGTCCGTGCATCCAAGGACAGACCGCCGGAGAAACTCCGGGCAGCGTGAGCTGGCGGATCGGACCACAGAAAAGGGGGGTAAATGTTATCTCGCTTATTAGACTTATTACAAGTAAAATGTAGAAGATATCTTCCTCCCAAAAGACTGCCGATGGATTAATTTTACAGGCGATGGTGCAAAGGTGAGGTAAGAGCTCACCGGCAATGCTGAGAAGTATTGGCCAGGCAACCCCCGGTCGGATGCAAGATTGAATCAAGCGTTTGAGGTGTCCGCCGAGCTTGAAAAATCGCTAGAGACTAGGAGTAATCCTAGTACCAGATAGATGATTATCGGGATTTTATCCCTGCCTTACGGCAAGAAACAGAACACGGCTTATGAGCTGCTTTTTCTTTTTATTTAATTTTGATTGAAGTTAATAAATATATTAAAACTCCATGCCAAAAATTCTCTTCTTGGGTAGGATTTATTTTTATATTTGAATTATAATAATAGATATAAACTAAGAAAAAATTGGGATATATAAAGGAGTAAATAAATGAAGAACAAACTGATGATGTTTTGGGCGATTGTCCTTATTGTCATAGTTTCAATTGTGACAATTTGCGTCAAACCTGCAAAGCTTGGTCTTGACCTTGTCGGCGGTTCAAGATTAGTTCTTGAAGCACAACCCGGTAACGGTCAAGTAACACCGGATATGATGTCCAGCTTACAATTTGCAATCGAAAACAGAGTTAACAAACTTGGGGTTTCTGAAACAGTTGTACAAAGATCCGGAGAAAAAAGGCTTGTTGTTGAAATACCGGATGTTTCCGACTTAAATCAAGCAAAAGCTTATTTGGGAGAAACAGCTGAATTGGATTTCAGAAAACCTGTGATAAAAAATGGTGAAGCAGAATGGGAAGCAACAGGGCTGACAGGTAAAGACTTAGAGAAAGCCATGCTCAGTTCAAATGCCCAAAATGGTCAGTGGGTAGTTGATTTGGAATTTAACGGTGAAGGAACAAAGAAATTTGCAGAACTTACCAAAAAACTTGTTGGGCAGCCTATGGCAATATTCTTTAATGGAGAACTTCAATCAGCACCGGTTATACGAGAACCCATTACAGGCGGCAGAGCTCAGATATCTGGTGGTGAAGGCGGTTTTGCAGTAGAAGAAGCAAAGAAAATGGTTGACCTATTAAATGCAGGCGCACTTCCTGTACCGGCTAAGATTATTGAAGAAAACACTGTAGGACCAACTCTTGGAGCAGATAGTATTGCAAAATCAAGAGTTGCTGGCGCTATTGGTTTAGGCTTTGTAATGATTTTTATGGCCTTGTATTATAGAGCACCTGGACTTATTGCTGATATAGCCTTAATTATATATGGAACAATTCTTTTTGCTTTATTCAAGGCAATACCTGTAACTTTAACACTTGCAGGCATTGCAGGCTTCATACTTTCAATAGGTATGGCAGTAGATGCTAATATCCTTATTTTTGAAAGAACAAAAGAAGAGCTGAGAGCCGGAAGAACTTTGTTTACTGCTATAAATTCCGGTTTTGACAGAGCGTTTACAAGTATTTTTGATTCAAATATGACAACAATCATTACTTGTACAATTCTTTATTGTCTAGGAACCAGTATTGTCAAGGGATTTGCTTTAACACTTGCAATCGGTGTTATGGTTTCTATGTTCTCTGCAATTACAATTACCAAAAACTTCATGCATATAATATTTGGCACCGGTAAACTTGAAAAACCGCAATTATTCGGGCTAAAACCTGAAGAAATAAATGCAGAATATCAAGCAGTTGAGACAAAAAGAGAAAAAGCTAAATTTGGTATTCTGGATTAGGAGGAAAAATAATGAAATTAAAATTAGATATAGTAAAATACAGAGTTTTATGTTTGGTAATTTCAGCAATATTACTAACACCCGGTATTATTTCAATGATATATTCGTCAATTGTATATCCGACACACACACCGTTAAAAGTCGGCATTGATTATACAGGAGGAACAACATTACAGTATGGTGTTAAAGAAGATATTACAAACGATAAACTTGCAAAGGTAAGAACTGATCTTGAAAAAGGCGGTATTGAGAATCCTTACTTGCAAATTATTAACGTTAACGCGCAAGAATCAGATATGAAAGCGATTCTTTCTATCAGAACAAAATTTATTGATGAGAAATCTGATGCTCAAGAAAATATAACAAATATTATCAATAAAGATTTTAAGACGCCTGAACTTGTACAAGTATCTTCTGTTGGTCCAACATTGGGAAGTGAATTGTTTATAAATTCTTTAATTGCTTTGTCTTTGGCGCTTTTAGGTATAATCGCATATCTAACGTTCAGATTTCAATTCAATTATGCATTAGCTGCTATTCTCGGTTTGGTTCATGATACAGTTTTTGTTTTAGGCGTATTTTCGCTTTTAGGTCTTGTATACAACGTACAAATAGACGCACTATTCGTTACCGCTATCTTAACTGTAATAGGCTTTTCAGTGCACGATACAATCGTTGTATTTGACCGCGTAAGAGAAAATTTAAAATACTATGGCAAGAAGATGTCATTTGGCGAAATTATGAATTCAAGTATTAACCAAACACTTGCAAGAAGTATAAATACTTCTTTGACAACATTAATTACACTTGCAGCACTATATTTCTTTGGTGGAGTTACAACGAAAGATTTTGTGTTGGCAATGATTTTGGGCATATTCATCGGAACATACTCAAGTATATTCTTCTGTTCAACACTTGTGGATATATGGGAAGACAAAAAAAATTCAGCAAAACCTGCTATTGCATAATGTAAAAAACCTCGGTTCAAGACCGAGGTTTTTTTGTAACATTTTATTTACAAAGTATCAAAAATTTTTATTATAGGTTATGTTATAAGTATGAGAATCACACCACTATCAATAATTAGTTCGGTTCCGAAAATCTACCAAAATCGTCTCAGTGCAGAACAAACAAATCCAATATATATAAATAACAAGATTCAAACTGATACAGTTTCATTTGGCAGGAGTGCAAATAATGGGGAATTACTGAGAAAACTGATTCCTTATAAAATTCCTGATATGTATACCGGTATAATTTTATTAGATAGTAATGTCCTTGAGCAATGGCTGCAAAAGAAAGTTTTTTCACAACCAATTCAAAACTTAGTAAAATTTTTAAAACCATATGAAGAGACCTTGCATTCTGTTAAAAAGACTATATTTACTTCAATAGAACAAATAGCTAAGTCAAAACAAAGAATTATGCTGGATGATGCAATCAAAATTTTATCAGCTGAAGCACAAAATGAATTGCATAATATTCAACAACCAATATTTGATGAACTAATTTCTGTTGCGAAAGGTATGCCACAAGAACAAAAAGCAATCTTTGACAAGCTTATGGATAAAACAATTAAGCAAGTTACGAATAAAGCTATTCTTTCTGATTTCAACAAAACTGACTTTAGATATAAATTAACAAGAATTGCTATGGGCATAAAACAGAGGGGTATTGATTCTGAAATTAAGTCAATAAAACAGTTGATAAATATGTCAAAATTGTTTCCTGAACAACCAAAATTTAAAAACCTTGCAAGCATCAGAAACCACAAAAAGAATGGTAAAACAACGGATGTAATACAGCAAGAACAAGCAAATGCAATAAGAAAAATTGAAAAATATTTCATTTTCTCACCGCTTAATCAAGATAAAGAACTGCAAGATTTAATTACTAAAGCAAAAAATCAGATTTTTCATATTCCAACGATAATACCGTTCAGTCGTAAGAATTTTATAAGTGAGTTGGAATCCATCACAAAGACTCTGGATAATCAAAAATATGCGCACAAGCTTATAAAAATTGCACAAAAATTGCCAACATCACATCAGGAACCTTCCGCCTTTATAATGAAAGAGTCAAGAAATTCAGCAGAAAAAATAGGATATGATTTGTTTGAAGGCTCTGTTGCAACTTTAGACCACCTTGTACCATTCTCAAAAGGTGGAAAGGATACGTTAACAAATTATGGACTTGCCTCTAGCTATATAAATTCTACAAGAGGAAATATTCCTCTTAATGTATATATTAGAAAGCATCCTGAAATATACAAAAATTGTCAAAAACATGTTAATCGTTTAATTGAATTAAACAATGACGGTACATTTAAAAAAATTGGTTTAAATAAATGGTATATAATACATTTTTCTGAAGCAATGAAGAAACTTTCCCCCGAAGAGAATCCAATTCTTATTGACTTAAGCAAATTAAAATAGTAATACCAAACTAACAAAAAATTTTTTCACGTGTTTTTAATTATATGATGAAAGGATTTTTATATGGATAACACTATTAATTTTAAAGGCGCATTTCTTATCAAAAAGACTTCCCCGGAAGTTAAAAGAAATCTTATTAACTCTTTTGAGAAAAAAGGAAAATTTGTATATGATAATTTTAAAAATACCAATGATTTATTTTTGGTTGTTAGAGATAACAAAGACAAATTTGTTGCAGATTTTATAAATAAACATAATATAACGAATTTTAAATATTTTCCAAGTTTAAATACTTCATCGGGTTTTCACTATAACAAACCAGAAGAAGCTGACAAAATTATTAAAGAGAAAAAACCTAAATACATCAAAACAATAAATACCCTCATCAAGTATTTTAAAAATCTTGGTGTAGATTTAAATGAATCTGACAAAAAATATATTAACGAAACATTAAAAGCCGTTAATATCAAACCAAAAGAACATAGAATAGAAAACAATGCCGGCTATTATATAGTAAAAGACAAAAATAATACAACTGTTGCCAGAATTTCACCGAAAAATAAATACGGAATTAATTTTATTCACGTAATTCCTAAGTGTACAGACCATTCTCCAATTCGTTATTCTGTAAAAGACGGAATAAAATTAGCTAAATTCGAGAAACCAGACGAAGTCAAGGCATTTTTAGACAGTTTTGATAAAGCCGTAAAATACAACATTTAATAGTTTATTCAACTTTCTGAATATACGAAAAGTACTCGTTGTTCTTGTATTTAGAAGCGTTTGCTTTGATTTCTTCTTTACTTAAGAAACCAACTCTATATGCAATTTCTTCAAGACACGCAATCTTTATTCCTTGATTTTCTTCAATTGTCTGAACATATTGACCTGCTTTTAAAAGAGAATTGTGAGTACCTGTATCAAGCCAAGCAAACCCTCTGCCAAGTAACTCTGTATGTAATTTACCCCTTTGAAGATAAACTTTATTTAAATCGGTTATTTCCAACTCGCCTCTTGCAGACGGTTTAAGATTTTTAGCATATTCTACAACACTATTGTCATAGAAATATAGTCCTGTTACAGCATAATTAGATTTCGGTTTTTGTGGTTTCTCTTCCAGTGATAAAGCTTTGCCGTTTTCGTCAAATTCAACTACACCAAATCTTTCAGGATCTTTTACATAGTATCCGAAAACTGTAGCTTTGCCTTCGTCTGCTCTGGAAACAGCCTCTTTTAATGATTTTGAGAAACCTGCACCATAAAATATATTGTCACCAAGTATCATTGCGACAGAATCTTTTCCGATAAATTCTTCCCCGAGAACAAATGCTTGAGCAAGCCCATCAGGACTTGGCTGTACTTTGTATGAAAATTTGACACCAAACTGTGAACCGTCCCCAAGAAGTTTTTGAAAATTAGGAATATCATGCGGTGTAGATATTATCAGAATATCTCTAATTCCTGCAAGCATAAGTACTGATATAGGATAATAAACCATAGGTTTATCATAAACAGGCAGAAGCTGCTTAGAAACAACCATTGTGCTTGGATATAATCTTGTTCCGCTGCCTCCTGCTAATACAATCCCTTTCATAATTTACCCCCTTTACCCCCTTAATTCCATGTAATCTTTTAGAGCTGATTCCCAATTTCTGCAAATGCCGTTGTTTTCCATGACACTATAATGTGGTCGTTTTGCGGGACGAGGAAATTCTTCAGTGGTACACGGTTTTAAATTAACATTTAAGCCGGCATTTTTAAATATTGTTTTTGCAAAATTATACCAGCTTGTTTGTCCGCTTCCACACACATGATATGTACCATATCCATCATCCGCTAATAGTTTAACTATGCCATTTGCAAGTTCTACTGTCCAAGTAGGACATCCTATTTGGTCATCCACGACTTTAAGTTCAGGTTTATCTGCCAAAGAAATCATTGTTTCAACAAAATTTTTACCATGGATACCGTATAACCAGCTTGTTCTTGTAATATAATGTTTAGGACAATATTTTCGAACAGCTTCTTCACCTTCCCATTTTGTTTTACCATATACTCCGAGTGGATTAACTTTGTCCTCAGGCTTATACGGCTTGTTACCATCGCCGCTAAAAACATAATCCGTTGAAATATAAACAAGTGTTGCATCAATTTTAGCGCAAGCCTTAGCAATATTTTCAGTTCCTCTTGCGTTTATAAGCCTTGCTAACTCTTCATCCTCTTCTGCCTTATCAACATTTGTGTAACCTGCACAGTGAATTACTATATCAGGATTTTCTCTTTGTAAAACATCATTAACCGTTTTGGAATCTGTTATATCAAGATTTTGAATATCAGTTTCAACTACTTCATATCCTTCATCTTCCAATATAGGGCATAAATCTTGCCCCAACATTCCATTAGCACCTGTTACCAGAACTTTAGACATTTACCCCTGCCTTCTTGTTTTCTATAGATTTCATCCAATCTTGATTATGTAAATACCAATCAATAGTAAGTTTGA
>CADCNZ010000109.1 GCA_902802935.1 uncultured bacterium
AAATAAAAAAGGCAAAAGAGGAAGCTAAAAAGCTTATTACGCGTCCCAGCCAAAAGGTCGCGGCGCTTTTGATTGCTCTTGGGCCAAATACAGCTTCTGAAATACTTAAGAACATAAAAGATGAAGATTTACTGGAGCAGATAACTCTTGATATTGCAAATCTTGGCAAAGTTTCTGACGAAGACTTAAATGAAGTTTTAACTGAATTTAAAGCTGTTTTTCAAGCGAAAAATTATGTTGCTTTAGGTGGTGTAAGTTATGCAAAGCAGTTATTATCTCAAGCATACGGTGATACTGAAGCAACAAAAATGCTTGATAAAGTTAACTCTATGGTTAACACGAATCCTTTTTATTTCTTAAATGAAGCGGACCCATCTCAGCTTGCAAATACATTTGCTTCAGAAAACCCGCAGCTTTTGGCACTTATACTGGCATATATAAGACCTGAACTCGCAGCACAAGTACTTGCGTTTTTACCAACAGATATTCAAGCAATTGTGTCTATGAAAGTTGCTGACATGACTCCTACTAATCCTGAAATTCTAACAACAATTGAAGAAATTGTACAAAGAAAATTCTCGGCATTGCTTGTGCAAGATTTTTCAAAAGCCGGCGGTGTAGAATCTTTGGCAAACATCCTTAACTGTTGTGATAGGGGAACCGAAAAAAATATCATGGAATGGCTTGATATTGAAAATCAACAAATGGCTCAAGAAGTCAGAGACTTAATGTTTGTATTTGAAGATATTATTATACTTGATGACAGAGCTATTCAGAGATTGCTTCGTGAAGTTGATACAAAACAACTGGCAACTGCTCTTAAAGGTACTAAGGAAGAAATTAAAGAAAAAATATTCAGAAACATGTCAGAACGTGCAAGACAAATGCTGCTTGATGATATGGAATACTTGGGACCTGTTCGTGCAAAAGAAGTTCAAGAAGCTCAAACCGGAGTTGTTAATGCTATCAGAAATCTTGAAGCAACCGGTGAAATTACTATTACGCGTGCTAGTGTTGAGGATGAATTAATTGAGTAGTAATAGAATAAAAGGACAACAAATTCAATTTGGCGACAATTATGTTTTGCCGATTGAACAATCTCGTGTAACTCAGTCGCAAGCAAAAGTTAAAGAAATACTTGCACAAACGGATATGAAAGCGCAAGAGATTATTTCTGCTGCCGAAAACAAATCTCAAATCATTACTCAGACTGCAAATACTGAAGCTGACAGAATAATAGAAGATGCTCGCAAAAAAGGTGAGCAAGAATATGAGCAGATAAAAAAACAAGCTTACGATGAGGGTTTTCAAAAAGGTCAGGAAGACGGCTTATTAAAATTTCAAAGTGATGCGAAAGAAGGACTAAGCTCTCTTGAAACCTTGGCAAGCAGTTCTTTTGATTTGAAAAAAAACATTATAGATTCTGCAACAAAAGATATTGTTGAGCTGGTATCAGCTATTGCAGACAAAGTTTGTCATCAAAAATTTGATAACGATATTTTGTATAAAATCACTGTTGATGCCATAAAACAATTGCATGATAAAGAAAATATTACAATAATTGTAAATCCGCAGCTTGTTGATAATATTAATAATCTTGCATCTGAGTTTAAAAATGAAATACCGAAGCTTCAGACTATTAAAATTTTAGAAGATAACTCGCTTTCACCGGATGGAGTTATTGTAGAAACTCCTGATACAAGATTAGATTCCAGAATTTCATCACAAATTGGCGAGATAGCACAGAAAATGTTAACGGATGCAGAAGATGACTTGGGACAAGAAGAAATATCTTGATATAATTGAAAAAACTCAGACAATAAAAGAGATAGGCAAGATTACTGAAATAATCGGTTTGACTATCGAATCTGATGGTCCAAAATCTTCTATCGGGGATTTGTGCTATATTTATAATGACTACAATGATAAGCCCACAATGGCAGAGGTTGTAGGTTTTAAGCGTGATAAAATTTTGCTTATGCCCCTTGCATCTCCGGATGGAATAAACCCCGGAGCTCTTGTTGTAAATACCGGCGGAGCAATGAAAATAGGTGTTGGAAATCAGCTTATTGGCAGAGTGCTGGATGGTTTAGGAAGACCTATTGATACATTAGGAGAAATACAGTTTACAGAGTACCGTTCAACAAGAGCGGATGCGATAAATCCGTTAAAAAGAAAAAGAATTTCAGAGCCTCTTTCTTTGGGAATTAAATCAATAGATGGTTTTTCAACGGTTGGTAAAGGTCAAAGAATGGGTATTTTTGCAGGTTCAGGTGTCGGTAAAAGTACTACTATCGGTATGATGGCAAAAAATACATCAGCAGATTTAAACGTAATTGCATTAATCGGTGAACGTGGACGCGAGGTAAAAGAGTTTATTGAGGAAATTTTGGGTGCTGAAGGCATGAAACGTTCAATAGTTATTGCGGCTACTTCCGAACAACCATCATTGGTAAAAATAAAAGCTGCATTTGTTGCAACTACAATAGCTGAATATTTTCGTGATAAAGGAATGGATGTCTTGTTCATGCTGGATAGTGTTACTCGTATAGCAATGGCACAAAGAGAAGTTGGTTTGGCAATAGGTGAGCCTCCTGCAACAAGGGGTTATACACCTTCTGTTTTTGCAATAATGCCTAAACTTATGGAAAGAGCAGGAACAAATGAATATGGCACAATAACAGGTTTGTATACCGTACTTGTAGAGGGTGATGATTTTAACGAGCCTATTTCAGACACAGCAAGAAGTATTCTTGATGGTCATATAATGCTTTCAAGAGATTTAGCACACAAAAATCATTATCCGGCAATTGATGTTTTGCAATCTTTAAGCCGTGTTATGGGTGATGTTACAACAAAAGAACATCGTTCTGCTGCCGGAGCATTAAGAAATTTGCTTGCTGTGCACAGAAAAAATGAAGACTTGATAAATATCGGCGCATATGTGAAGGGTTCTGATCCTGCCTGTGATAAAGCTATTGCGATGATGGATGATATTAATAAATTCTTATTACAATCAACAAGTGAAAAAGTAGATTATGAAACAACAGTAAACGATTTAATCCAATTAGGTCAGCTAAGCGGGCTTGTGAATCAGTAAATCTGCTTAATGTTTCTTTACACACATGGCAAATTCTGTATTAAAAAAAACTTTATTAATATATAGGGAAATTTAATACGGGAGAATACACTATGGCAGTCGGGGCAAGAGATTATATTGACAAGCTTTTAGTCAAGAAGTACGCAGATGAAAAAGTTGATAATCATGAAGCAATGGAATCAATGGTTGATCCTAATAAAATGTTAGATGCAATGAATGATGTTGCAATGATTCAGCGAAATATGTTCATGTTATCGCAAAAGTTGAGTGCAACATGTTATGGGATAAATGCCAAAGCAAGGTATCAAAAGAAGGAAGCCGCCGGCTAATAGATTTTATTTAACAACTTTATGCAATCCGCGCGGATGATCAACATTCCGTTTTAGATTTAATGCTATTTCTAAGGCAATTTGCTGGCAAATAAGAACATTAGCAAACATTTGTTGAATTTCGTTTTCGCATTCAATATTTATATTAAAATGTGGTTTTATGTCTTCAGGGCAAGGACCAATAATGATTAATTTGGGATTATAATCTTGTTTTATTTTGTTTATATTTGAAATAGAACGTTCTGACATTGAGTCTACAGTAATGTAAATTAATGTTGACTTATTGTTCAATACTGCAACATGACCGTGCATAAATTCTCCCAGAATGGCTGCACTTATGTTTTTGTATGATGTTTCTTTTGTTTTAAGAGCAGCTTCTTTTGCCAGAGAATATGAAATTCCGTCAGCGGTTATAATTATGGTCTGCTCTTTCGATAATATCTTGGCAAGTTTTTTAATTTCATCTCTTTTTGCCAACGCTTTTTCTAAAATAACAGGTAAGTGTATTAGAGATTCTTTATACAATCTTGTGGCTTCTCTGCCATGGACGTTTTCAACGAGTTTTAGAGAAATAAGAATTAAGCATAGCATTTGAGAAGTAAAAGATTTTGTTGCTGCGATGCCATGCTCGGGGCCTGCAAAGCAAGCAACTTTATAGTCGCAAAGATTCCATATAGCAGATCTTTCGTTATTTGTGATGCAAAGTGTTGCTAAAGAAGAATTTGCTTTTACTTTTTCTACTGATTTAACTGTATCTGTTGTTTCTCCGGATTGTGTTATAAAAATATAAAGAGTATTTTCATCGTGCGGAATTATGCTTTTAAGTAAAAATTCACTTGAATATATTGCGCGTGATTCTATTCCGGAGAACTTTTCCAACAAATCAACGGCAAAACGCGCGCAATGATATGAAGAGCCGCTTGCTACCAGAACTATTTTTCTAATATTTTCAGGAAGATTGATTTTAATTTCTCCGGTATCAGGATTAATATATCTCATAAGAATATATGGAATTATTTTCTTTTGTTCAATAATTTCCATTTCCATATTAGTTTGTAATTTTTTTCCGAACATATTTTTACCTTCTTTTAAGACTCTCTATTTATATTTTAACATAGAATTTGTATATTAATTTAACTCAATGTATATTGAGTTAAATTGAAGAACTTGTTTTCTTTTAACTTCATTTCTCTCTGTCTTTTTGTTTGCGAGGCAAA
>CADCNZ010000110.1 GCA_902802935.1 uncultured bacterium
CTAACCCAACTCGTTTCCAACACCCTGTTGCAGGTACTTATAAAAAATGGTGCTGGGAAAACGGAAGAAAATACTTCTCAGTTGCTTCAGGCGGCGGTACAGGTCGTACATTACACCCTGATAACGTTGCAGCAGGTCCTGCTTCTTACGGTATGACTGATACCATGGGACGTATGCACGGTGACGCTCAATTTGCAGGTTCTTCTTCTGTTCCTGCTCACGTAGAAATGATGGGCGTAATCGGTATGGGTAACAACCCGATGGTTGGTGCAACAGTTGCTGTAGCAGTAGCAGTTGAAAATGCAATGAAATAATATATGTTTCAATAAATAAAAAGGCGGATTTGATTAAAAATCAAATCCGCCTTTTTTTATTTTTAATTACTATTTTTTAATATGAGATAAATTATAATTCTGTTTTATATTATCATATATTGCTTGCTGAAATTCTCTTGCACTATCCATTTCTTTTAAATTGAGTAATGTTGTTCTTCCTCCGGAATTCATAAACAGACTGTTACCCTTTTGAGCCAATCTTATTTTTAGCCCATGCTGAGCAGCATAGTGTTCAATATCAGGATAAACTTCTTCAAGTCTTACCCTTGCATATTCACCAAGCTCTCCAACTACTTTTACATTACTTTTAATTGGTTTAAAATTTACCGGTTTATTTGCATAATATAAACTTTTAACATATTTTAAAGGATTAATTTTCATAACTTACTCCTTTTTTACATAACTTACACTTCAGTACTTTGTATAAGCTCGCTAAATATGAAAATTTGCTAAATTTTTATTTATATTTTACAAAACTTCATATATCTTACTCATTAAAAATTAAAAATGTATTTTTTATAACTTCATATCCTTTCAGAAGTGATTTGTAATCAACTTTTTCTGCTGCCGAGTGCATATTATAAACATCTGCAAGTCCTAATAGCATTGGCATAAAAGTTTCTCCTTTTGAATTTTTATGCTGACAATATATATGAGTTTCAGCTCCTGCATGGAACGATGAAATGTCATTTTCTATACCGGCTCTTTTGCAAGCTTCTGTATGAACGCGTTCAATAGTTTCGTCGTCTGCTTTTTCGAATGGCGGCAAATGCAATTCAAACTCAATAGATGCTTCTGCCAAACCTTCATATTTTTGATTAAACTTTTCGACAATAGAAACCATGAGAACTTTAAGTGCTTCTTCTTTTGAGACTGAAGCGCTTCTTATAGAATAAGATGCCATACCAAGAACATTAATAATGTTTGTAGAAGTTTTCTTCATTATTTCTGAAATATAATCATTAGTTTTAATCCCTTTTTCGACAATTGAAGCAACTGAATTCTGAATTCCACCAGCTACAATAGCACCAAGGTTACAAGAAGTTATAACGCCTGTATCATCTTTATAAAATACTCCCTGTGGAAATTCCGCAAGAAGTTCCGCAATAAGTTTTCCGGCATTCAATCTTGATTCATCTCCGATATCAATTCCGGAATGTCCGCCTTTTAGTCCTTTTACAGTTATTTTTGCATTAGTATAACTTGCACCTGAAATTTGTAATTGTCCAAGTTTATCAGCATCACAAACAAGAACGTGTTTCGATAATATTTTATCGAATTCAACATGCTCTATACCACTCATTCCTGTTTCTTCATCTCTTGTAAAGGTAATTTCTAATCCGCCGTGTTTATATACAAACGAATCTCCAACACTATTATTTACCAAATTTTGAGCACTAACCAAATCTTTCGCTAATTTTAAAGCACACGCAACGCCTACTTTATCATCTGCCCCAAGTGTTCTGCCTTTCGCGTGAATAAAACCCTCTTCATCAAGATAAATATCAACAGAACTATCATCTCCAACAACATCCATGTGTGAGGATAGCATTATTGGTTCTTTTGAGGAATCTGTTGCCGGAACATAAATATAAATATTTCCGTAGTTATCCTTTTTAGCGTTTATACCATTTTTTGCACAAAAATCGAGAATCCAATCAATGACCTTATCCTCTTTTAGTGATGGTGACGGAATTGTTACCAAATTACAAAAAATATCTAAAACGTCATTTTCTTTTCTTAAATCTTCTAAATTAGTAAACATTTAAACAATCTCCTTTTAACAATCTTTAACTCCCGCGAAAAAACCTTCTATTTGTCCCTTCTCCTCCGATTCTTACGTGAACCGGTCTCAAACACTTAGGACACCTTCCTACATAAGCCGTTCCTGAAGCATTTTTGTATAATCTGCCATATGTATGACAGCACTCAAACCAAATGCCAAGAAAGGCTCTTTTTTGCGGTTCATTAGTATCTTCTGCCGGCATTTCTCGAAGTCCTTATTGGTCTAAACACGCTTTCTGTCAGTGTCTCTATGTAACAGTCTTTCAGATGCGCATAATCAAATATTATTAGTCCGTTTAGTGAATATCTCCTTGCTGCGTGAATTTGTTTTATTAAATCGGCATTAGAACCATTCATAAAAGTAACAAATAGCCCTGCATAAAGTTTTGTATTTACTGATTTATTTCTAAGAACATTACCCATAAGATTCATTGCCGTTTTATCATCACAAGTTAAGAATAACGGAGTAAATCCGTCTACAAAATTATTAAGAGACCATGTTTTCCAATCTTGCATCTTTGTATCCATAGCCATTTCACGATTTGGGAATATAACTGCTGTAATTGTTATACCGTTTGCTCTGCATAATCTGCCTACTTTACGAACAAAATCTGATATTTTATTACATCTGTAGCACTGCCATTGATACCACGTAGAATCATTTACATTTAATTCCACTGGGTCGATACCATACATGCTTTCAAATTCTTCTCTGGCAAATTTAGTATACCCCCAATTTGACATATCATAATTAGAATAGGTTTTTGCCAAAGACTGAGGATATCTTATATAATCCAAATTTATTCCGTCCGGTCTGTATCTTAAAATTATTTCGTTAACTAAATCATACAAAAAGTCTTGAACTTCCGGATTTGCAGGATCAATAAAATACCCGTTATGCTCTGAAACAGAGTATGGAATCATATCAGAATCATAATTTTTTTTCTGATAATTTGCCCAATCAGGACGTTTTGCTAATATAAAATCCGGATTTGTTTCCGGTGGTTTATTTCCAACATAAAAAGATTCAAACCATATGTGAACTTTAATACCACGTTTATGTGATTCAGTTATCCATATTTTCAAAGGATCAAAGCCTGCATATTCAGGATTCTGTTTGATAAAACCACGTTCTGCCATAACTCTTGAAGGAAATATTGTTTGTCCGTGATAATAGGTTTCAATAAAAATATTATTTATCCCTGAGTTAGCAAGTCTATCGAGCACTTCACAAATTTCTTCTTCGTTGTGGTAAGTAGGTCGTATCCAAACACCTTTGAGCTCAGAAGGATTATATGGTATTACTGTCGACATTGCAGTGTCTGCATATTGAATCGCTCTTGATGCAAATTTTTGTGAGCTTTCGCTGTTTCTCTGAGCTCTTTCTATAAAATCTTTTGCCCTTGTGATATTTAGCTCGGTTCTTCTTTGACTGTATCCAGGGACATTTTGAGCATAATAAATCATCATATCTTGAACTTCTTTTATTCGTTCTCTTGCTCCATACAAAAAAGTGTCAGAAGTTATATATGATGTAATAGTATTATTTTCCTTATCTATATATATTTTTGAGCCAACCATCACATTTTCGTTTATCCATTTTTTAGCGGCTCCATGCCCGCTTATTACCAAACCATTTACAGGAATTAAAGAATCTGCGCCGCTTAGAGATGTAACAGTATCCCCCGTAATTATGGCTTCTGTTCCAAATTCGTTAGTATTAGTTCTATACCCGAATTCAGGAGTATAAACTACCAGCTGATTTGAGCCTCGTAGTCCTGGGTAATTTGCACCCTTTATGTTTGTTGCCGCTTGCGGGTCAATAACATCTACTTTATAAATTGATTGATTAAATATAACTTCGTGCTTTTCTGGCTGGTATGGCATA
>CADCNZ010000111.1 GCA_902802935.1 uncultured bacterium
ATGAGTGACTGTTTTGCTTCCGCAAAACAAAACGAATGTAAACGGTTGAACTGCCAATAATCCAAGACAATCGCGCCAGGCGTAAATTAAAAGGAACTAGGTTTACTACTCCATTTTAATTTACGTTTGTGAAAAAATTTGAACACATTATTTTATCTAATCATCTTCATTTTTTTGTTATAGTATTATAATATAGTTATTAGGAGTTGTTATGAAAAAATTATTGACTACAATTATTATTTTATCATTACAAGTTGTTTGTGCGGCAAATGCAAAAGTTATTTCTAATGAAAAAATTATCAGTGCAAAAGTTGAAAACGCAAGCAAAATTATTAAGGAATTGCAGAATGATATGCAATCATATACAAAAAAAGGTTCCGGACCTTTTGTCGCAGCTATATATGATAGTGAAGGGAATCTAGTTGTAAAAGTTGCAAACTCTGTTGTAAATGAGCATTGTTCAAATAATCATGCTGAAATGAATGCAATAAAAGCTGCAGAGCAAAAACTTGGAACTTATGACTTAGCACCTTATAATTTAAGACTTTATGTAACAGCAGAACCTTGTATAATGTGCGTCGGTGGTATTATGTGGTCGGGAATAAAAGAAGTTTATTACGGTGTACCCTCTAAAAAAGTTGAAAAAATTACAGGTTTTGATGAAGGATTTAAACCGCATTGGTTCAGGGAATTTAAAAAAAGAGGAATTGTTGTATATGGAAATATTGAACCTGAACTCGGAGAACAAGAATTACACAAATACGTAAATGACGGAAAGAAAGTTTATAAACCGTCAAGATAGTTATGTTGTGTTTTTCATTAACCAAGTTCTGAACTCGATAACTCCGGAGCAAATAAAAAAGTTGCAAAAGTTATCGGCTCTTGCTCATGTTGAACAGGTGCTGTTGCAGGTGATTCTATACTATTATTTACTACTTTATTTTCTATCCTCAATGCCATTTAATATCCTCAATAATATCTCTTGTTGATATAAAGTAATTTTTATTTGAACAATTGCCTTTTTGTTACAAGATATTAAACTACATTGTCAATTAACTGAGTTCGGAACTAGTATGCTTTTGTACAATTATAGAAAATAAGATTATTGCGACAGTACTTTATATGTTTTTATTGCATTTATAAGCTTTGAATTGTTCTGAAGTTGATAAATTTTTATAAGCGCCCATTTACCAATCTTTTCAGAATCGGCAAAACTTATATACCCTGCTTTTTCAGACGATTTTATGTGTTTATCCACAACATTATACAGTCTTATCATTGTATTATTATCCATCCTGTGAATCGGACGTATAAAATAATCAGCAATCCCTCCTGTATGATATTCAAGAGTGCTATACAGTATTTTTGATAAATCTTTTGCTTTTGTAAGTTCATAGTCCAAAAACGAAACAATTTGGTCTTTGTTCCCGTGTCTATATATATAACTCTTAATAGTTTCAAGTTTGTCTTCTGGCAGAAATCCTAATTTGTCTATATCCTTTAATGATTCTGCGACGTTTTCTATATATTTAGAAACTTCAGATGTTTTAATACCAAGAGTTTTTGCCAACAAAACTTTATCACCTGCTTTTGTAAAAGAGTTTTTAATTGGCTTAAATTTCTGCAAAGGACGCAATTCCATTAACGACTGAAACTCTTCGCTTGTTATATTTTGCTCCATTATTTTGCTGATTTCAGATCTGTTAGTGCGTATAAATTGTACTTTTTGAGCATCAGTAATATTTACTGATGTCAAAACATTTTTTAAAGTAATAAAATCTATTGAATCTACTGAACTTATTCTCATAGCAAAATATTTCATATTTGGTTTTTATGATAATATATAACTACATTTTTTTTGCGGAGTCAATTATGGATTATAATGTCATAAGAACACATTCTCAAAATGCTTATAAATACTACAATAACTGTGATTCCAGATATATTAGTACAGTTAGTAGTTTTTTTAAAGAAGGTGTCAAAAATCCATCTGTTGCACTTATGATAATGAATGATGAAGTAAATAAATATACAAATACCCTCTTTGAAGCCGCAGAAAAATTACAAAACGGAAAGCATGCACCAATAAAAATGGATGCATACTCCTTACATCAACGTAATATTCTTAACAATTACATTAAAAAAAACAAACAGGGTGCAATGTTTGAATTAATAATGAATCAGACAAAAACTGATGATATATTAAAAAATAAAATTATTAAACTACTGCCTGAACATAAGCATTTTTTTGACACATTTGAAAAATTATATCCTAACTCAAAAGATAAAAGACTTCTTATAACATATCTTTCCATGGATAAAGTAATTCCTAAAAAGACTTGGGCTGAAAAAGTTTTAGCATTATATCCAATAAATCAATTAAACAAAAACTATCCCAAAACACAGAATCTAAGAATTGAATTATTAGAAGACGGAAGAATTCAAGATAATAAAATTTTACCCAAGATAAAAAATTACATTCAAAGACAAAAATATAAAAAACTGTTACATAATACAAAAATATAAATCATTCATATCTCAAAGCATCTATAGGGTTTAAAAGAGAAGCTTTGTATGCAGGATAATAGCCAAAACCTATCCCAACAAGACCTGAAAATCCAAATGACAATAATATCGGAGACAAGGTTATTACTATCGCGGTTCCAAACAGTGCACCGACAAGAACTGCAACTACTATTCCTGAAATTATCCCTATTAAACCGCCAATTAATGAAAGCACAAGAGCTTCAATCAAAAATTGCAATCTTATATCACCTGCTCTTGCTCCTATTGCCATACGAATTCCTATTTCTTTTGTACGTTCTGTAACAGAAACAAGCATTATATTCATAATGCCAATTCCTCCAACAACAAGTGACACAGACGCAATAGATGCCAAAAGAATCGCAAATGTCCTTACTGTAGATTTCATTTTTTCCTGAAATTCGGCACTGTTTCTGATTTCAAAATCATTTTCTTGCGTCTTTCCCAGATTATGGCGAGTTCTAAGGATTTCTTCTATATCAGATTGAGCAATATTGGCACTCTCTAAAGAATCTGCTTGAGCTATTATTTGATTTACAGAACCAGGAAAATCAGTTCCAAAAACTTTTCTTTGTGCAGTTGTCAAAGGTATAAAAATTAAATCATCCTGATCCATTGGACCTATTGTCCCCTTAGATTCAAGAGTGCCGATTACTTTAAACGGAACATTTCCTATCCTTATTGTTTTATCTATTGAATTTATATCTCCAAAGAGTTCTTTCTCCACTGTGGAACCGATAATCGCAACTTTTGCAGCATTGTTATCATCATCTTTTGTAAATCCGCGTCCGTCTTTAATTTCATAGTTTTTAATATATAAATATGCTTGAGTAATCCCGTAAATTGATGTCTGCCAGTTTTGATTTCCATACATTGCCTGCTTAGAAGAGCTCATAAGGGGTGCAACCGCATCAACTCCCCTTGCATTTCGCTGAATTGCTTCTGCATCTTTTACGCTCAAGGTTGGCTTTGAGCCCATACCCATAGATACACCGCCTGTTTTTGCGGTAGCAGAGCGTATAGTCAATATATTAGAACCCATTGATTCCATATTTGCTTGAACCTGCTTATTTGCTCCTGAACCTATTGCAAGCATTACAATTACAGCTCCGACACCGATAATAATACCTAAAGAAGTCAGCGCTGAGCGCATTTTATTGACTTCTAATGATTTTAAAGCTAATTTCAATGTTGACTTAAAATCTATCATGTTTCTCTATTCCTTTGTTTTAGCCATTCTTCTTTCGAAAGGTCTGAAACAATTTGTCCGTCTTTGAATTTTATTATCCTTTTTGTATACTCAGCAATATCGGGTTCGTGAGTAACCAAAACAACTGTTTTACCGTATTTTTCATTAAGATTAACAAAAAATTCCATTACATCAATACTTGTTTTCGTATCCAAATTACCTGTAGGTTCATCAGCGAGAATAAGCGGTGCATCATTAACTATAGCCCGTGCTATTGCAACCCTCTGCTGTTGCCCCCCTGACATTTGTGAAGGCATGTTTCCTTCTTTATTCTCAAGCCCTACAACCTTTAAGGCTTCTCTTGCTCTTTTATATCTTTCCGCCTCAGGAATTCCTTTATAAATCATTGGCATACAAACATTGTCAATCGCAGAGGTTCTTGATATAAGATTGAACCCTTGAAAAACAAACCCTATTTTATTATTCCTTATATCCGAAAGTTCGTCTGATGTAAGTGAAAAGACATCAACGCCGTCAAGATAATACTCCCCGCTTGTCGGTCTGTCAAGGGTGCCAAGCATATTCATGCAAGTTGATTTTCCTGAGCCTGACGTCCCCATAATCGCAACAAATTCACCTTCATTTATGGAAAAAGAAACATCATTAAGGGCATAAAATTCTTCGTCCCCCATTTTATACATCTTTTTTGCATTTCTGACTTCTATTAGTGTCATTTATTTTTCCTTTGAAACACGATTTAAATCTCTCTTTTCCACCCTACATAGGCGGTCTGCGCATTCCGGTATTTGCTTTCTTTTTCTTGCCTGTTATTGCGTTTATTATGACTTTGTCCTTTTCTTTTATTTCGTTGGATATAATCTGTGTTTTATTATCATCTGACAAGCCTAATTCTACATCATATCTTTTCGGACCTGATTTAGTCAAAATCCAAACTCCTTGATTATCAAACTTTTCAGTATTATCAGGCGGAGAAAATTTTAGAGCCTTATTATCAACTACAAGTACATTCTTTGCCTCACCAGTGATTATAGAAACATTTGCGCTCATGCCGGGAATCGCAAATCCGTCTGAGTTATCCACAGAAACAATAACAGTATACGTTACAACATTATTTGTAGTAGTAGAAGCCAACCTGACCTGAGTAACAGTTCCTTCAAATTTTTTATCCTGATATCCGTCAAGCGTGTATTCAGCAGACTGTCCTACTTTTATTCGTCCGATATCCGCCTCGGAAACACTTGTTTCTATCTGCATTTTCGTTAAGTCCTGTGCGACTTCAAAAAGAGTCGGAGTATTAAAGCTTGCCGCAACTGTTTGTCCCACATCTACAGCGCGAGAAATGACCGTACCATCAACTGGCGAAGTAATTTTTGAATAGCTAAGATTTGTAAGATTATTACTCAAAGTTGCTTGAGAAGCACTCATTTCCGCACGCGCCGCAGCAACATCAGCTTCGGCTGCTAAATAATTTGAACGCGCAAGTTCTACATCATCTCTTGAAACATAGTTTTTTTCATAAAGATGTTTATATCTTTGATAATTATTTTTTTTATATGCCAAATTGGCTTGTGCTTTGGAATAAGCAGCCTGTGCATTGTTTAATTTTGCAGTTGATTGGTCAACATTTGCTTGAAAAAGGCTCGGGTCAAGTTCTGCCAAAAGTTCGCCTTTTTTAACCTGTGAATTATAGTCAACATAAATTTTTGCTACAGTTCCTGAAACCTGAGTACCAACAGCAATCGTGTTAATCGGTTTTATTGTTCCTGAGGCTTCTACATACTGAGTAATTGTGCTTTTCGAAACTTCTTTTGTTATGTATTTTACAGAGCCGTTTTTAATAAAAATAAACAAACCAAAAAGTAAAGCTGCTGCCGCAATCCCTAAAATTATATATCGTTTTTTTATATTCATTTAACCCCCTTAGGTTTTTAAATTTCATTCACAGGCTTCAATCCCATTGATTTTAGCAGAGTTTCTCGAGCTATATTATAGTTTAGAACCGTTTCAACAAAATTCAATTGAGCATTGTTATAATTTGTTAGCGCGTCCTGAAGCTCAACATAATTGTTTAAACCGACACTGTAACGCCCGTCTGCAAGTTCAAAGTTTTCTAATGTTGCCTTAACCTTTGTATTCATCAAAGGAATTTTTCTTTCGAGCTGGCGCATCGTTATATAATTATTTTGAACTTCCCAATAAATATCGGTTTTTGCAATATTAACATTGTGTTTAGCTATGTTAAGGTAGCTTTCTCCCTCTTTAATTTGGTAATGAATGCCGTACGGATTTATGGAACCCAAACCTATTCCGGCACCGACTTGAAACGGACTTGAATACGTTTTTTCATTCTTTGTATACGACCAGGAAAGATTTCCGGTAATTTCCGGTGCGTATTGGCGTCTTATTGCCTTCAAAGATTCATCCTGAACTTTTACAAGCATTTCATTTGATTTTAAATCAGGTCTTTCATCAAATGCCTTGTCAACTGCATCTTGTTTAGAAAGCTTCATTGGATTAAGTTTATAGTCCTGAATAATGTCATTGTGTTCAATTCCTGATGAAAGCATAATTAAACCGTCGTCTGTTCTCTTTGCAGAAACAACTGGTTGCTTTGCTGTATTTACACTCTCCATTTTCTTTTTATAATCAGCTTTCAAAAACCCAAAATTCTCTGTATTCTTGACAACAAAAGGTTTTTCTTCTTCATAAAACATTGAATTCTGGAGTGCTATAATCGCATTCAAAAGGTTATTTTGTCCTTCCACTAGCTGAATTTTTGCATCCGCAAGATTAACTTCCGCATTCACAACATCAATTTTTGATTTCAATCCCTCGTCGAACATTGCTTTTGTACGATCATAGTTAAGTGTTTGAATTCTGACATTCTGCTCAAAAATATCAAGGTTTGCAAGCGCAGAAAGTACTTTATAATAATTTATTCTAACCAGATAAATTACATTCAAAGTTTCAAAATCATGGTCATATTGAGCTGATTGAGTATCATATTTTGCCATATTTATTCTGGCAGTTGTTTTTCCAAAATCCCAAATCATTTCCGAAATACCCACATTAAACCCGAGAGCATTGTCGTGGGTATTCGTTATTCGAGTACCTTGATTGTGGTTGTGATTATAATTCACTCCTGCCGTAAGTCTTGGGGCATAACTTGAACGAGCTTCTCCAATTCCTGCCTTTGAAGCATTAACGCGTTCTTCAGAAACCATCAATTGAGGATTGTGTTCAAGCGCATATTTAACACAATCCTCAATTGACATTACCGGAAGTTGATTGAACGGAATTTTTGGTCTGCCTTGAATAACAGGAGGAAGTTTGATTTCTTCAACTTTATTTTTCTTCTTTTTCACCTTCTGATTGGAAGAATTTTTCTTAAATATAGAAAGCAAAGGGCGTCTGGAATTTGTACTGTTTGAATTCGGGGCTGCATAAACAAAACTTACGGACATCAAAAAAGCCGCAATTGTTAACATCGAAAATCCTTTTTTCAAACCTTCTCTTCTCAATAAAATCCCTTTCCTTAGCAATATTATATATTATAGTTTTTAAAATGTACATTATTTTTTATATAGAGCTTTTCTTTCTGACAACGGTTTATCAAAAAAGAAAAGCTGCAATTTCTTGCAGCTACACATATGTGTTTAATTTGTTAAATAGAAACTTTTTTAAAGCGCCATCGCTTTGTACTCCAACTCTTGATCCATCACATCAAAAGGCGTATTGTAATCAAACGGTATCACAATATCAATTCTGCTCTTGTCGCCTTCTTCAAGACCGTAAGCATTTATAAATCTTTCGTCTAATTGAAGCGTGTATTTACCCGGCGCTAAACCTGAGATGTAGAAATCTCCGTTTTCTCCAACTGTTGAGTAGTTAACTTCTTCGCCATTTTCGTTAAGCAGAACTACTACAAAATCTGTTATATTAAAACCTCTGTCAAAATCATCAGCTATTTTCAATGTTCCCGAAACAGAACCAACTGTTGATACGAGAGGAATTTCAAGTATTGTAGTTCTTCCGCCGTAAATCTTAACTTTTCGTGATATCAAGTCATTTGAAACCGGAGCAACAGTAATAGGCAAGTCATCCATATTTATTGATACTGTATAAACACCTTCGTCTAAAGATGTAGAATATACTCTGCCTCGTTTATTTGTAACATTTTCACCGCCGGACCAGCTTGTCTTCAAAGAAACATCTTTTATAGGTACGTCAACTTTTTTGGTAAACTTGCCGTCACCGTCCACGTCAACAAAAGCAATAGCTTCAAATATACCTTTATTAAGATCTTCGTCACCCACAGATTTCAAACCATGATGGAATATTTGGAATGCATCATTAAAGTTAAAGTTAACAGAGTGTCTGTTTGTTGTAGGCATAAACATGTTATCAACGAAGTATCCTCCGTTTTGAGACCATTGATAGCTTACAGAAGCAGTCTGTCCTGATTTTGCTCTGTATGCAATACTTGCACCTAAATCATGACCGCATTGTCCTGAGTATTTAAAGCCCCAGCCTACACCAAAAGTCAGACGTTTCCACGTTGGGAATATATATCCGAACTTGAACATATTATATCCGTTTTTATATGAACCGGATTTATATCTTATAAAATCATGTCCAAAACGGAATTTACCCATATTTTTGGGTAACGGAGTGTCCCATTCAATATAAACATCATTATAATTAGAGTAATAATTTCTATCGTCAGCAGTTTCTTGATGATATTTTGTATCGTAAACATTTTTACGATCACCTGCTTGAATATGAGAACCTGCCCACAAAGTACGTCTTATATTTGCGTCAAAGTTATAGTTTTTGTTGCGGCCAAAATCATTTTTACCTTGTCTGTAATATGAGTCAAATCTTAACTCTGCAACTTTAGGTATTGTAGTTGCGGCATTAATTCCTACCTCATCAAATACAATTTTGCCGCCTTTGTACCTGTGATTGATGTTTGAAACATACTTACTGTAGTTTCCGCCAAGATTTGTATTGTTAAAACTTAAACCTCCTGATACTCTACCGCCGGTTCTATCATTTTTAGATGTTGAATCTGTACTTGCTACATACCAATCAGGAGATGTGTGGAAGCCTTCCAATTTTGCACGTAATCTGTGCGGTTTAAATATCCAGAATTTATATTTATCCAATTCTTGATTATATTCGCCTGTCAGTTTTCCCATATAACCTGCGTGAGTATCATGCTCTCTTGTATCGTGTACAATATTTGCACCTGCTGTCGCACGAGCCTTAAATCTCTTATCATCAGATTTCCATTCTACGCTGTTCAGTGATGTTGCACCTTCAAGGTAGTTAACACTTTTTTGAGTACCTGAAACTAAAAGAGCATCATTTGTAGGAATTTTATATATAATTTTTGAATTTGTTTTCTCGTAAATTTTATCTGCGGTAACTTTTGCTTTTGCAGTAACGTTATCTTTAATACCGTATTGGTATTCAGCACCGCCTGTAACCTTTTTATTCTGTCCTCTGTATACATTTTGACCTTCACGGAACAATCTGTCCTGATATCCCCAAACACCTGCGTAAGCGGTTACTCTGCTTTCTTTTTCAAACGGTGTTTCGTTGCCGAATATTGAATATTTTTCATCACAAATCAGCTCAACAGTTCCGTCCTCATTAATTTCTTCAAGTTTTACTCTCTTAACAGGATTCGGCAGTTGAACATGTTTGAGTGAATAATAACCTGCGTAAGTACTTAATGTTACAGGTTCTAAATCATTCACTGTTAATCTTACCAAGCTTGTAGGTTTTACATAACCGCAAAGCTGGTCAGGACGTTTTCTTTTGTTATCATAATCCCAGATTTGCGCACCAAAAAGATTTATTCCTAATGCGGCGTCATCGTCAATTATACCCCCTACTTTACCCAATTCATAATAATATTTTCTTTTACTTGCATTAGGATTCTTTAAATTTTTATAATCCTTGTATGTAAAATGATTTCTGTATGTAGCTGTTACACCGCCAAACATAAAAGGTTTATTACGGTAGTTATATTCTGTTGCTTCAATTCTGTATTGACCATTCATAAAGTCACCGTTGATACTCAATTGAGTACTACCGGTAAAAGTATCGTTTATATATGTTCTGTCATTCAACGGTTTTGTCGACATATTATCAGACTGCATGTTGCTTCTGAGACCGATAGTTTTTAAGGTGATTTTTCCTTGTTTTTTCGGAACAACAACATCCTGATATGCTTTTGGAGTATTTTCATCATCAATTTGTTCAGCATTGGCCAAAATAGGGATATCTCTTTCTACTTTTGCATAAAGCGCCAAGTCCTCAAAATTAGCATCTAATGATACCCCCATAACTTGTTCAATAACACCTGCTTCAATATAAGCTTCATTGAACACTCCATCCATAATACCTTGCATTATAAATATAGGAGCTTTTTTTGTAATTGGTCTATCCTCAACAAACACACCTGCTTGAGTAACCATACCTTCTTTACCGTCCCATGTCGTAAAACTTATTTTCTTATCAACTCTGTTTGCCTGATAAGGTATGTTAAATAAATCTGCTAACTGTTTGAACGGTACATAAATTTTATTTTTATCAATAACAATTTCAACATCTCTATAAGCTCTGTCATTGATACTTACAAAAGAGACTGTAGAATCCAGCGCAAAACAAGAGCATTGACAAACACACAATGTGCATGCAATCAAAGTCGTTATTAAGTTTTTCTTGATTCTATTTAACATCTCTTTCTTTCCCCCTCTCCTTGAGGAGAGGGTCGGGGTGAGGTGATTAACACCTTTTTACCTGTTTATTTACTCTTCGGTATTCCATTTTGAGAGTTTTTGGGGCTATCCTTGCCCTTTTTGGCATTTTCCTATCCTCGGGAGGGTCTAGAAGTGGGTATCCGTTTACCCGTTTGATTCTATTTAACTTTATTTATTCTATCTTAATGATTTCTTGTTTTTTGTTCTTATATCTTGCTTACAGCAGTAAAAGTAACTGTTGCGGTATAGTTTCCTGCTGTATCATGTGTTGTCTTGTATGTATTTGGTACCGGATTTGTGTTAACCGTATGTGTTACTCTTCCGTTTGTCTCACCATTAACAAGAATTACAAAACAGTTTCCGTATGTAGCATTTGCTGAATCAAAAGAAGATGACATATTAGCGTTACCGAGTTGTACAGTGACAGGGTACGCTATAACATTTTTATTTATGCCGCTGCCTGCCTTCGCATTAGAAACATCCGCACCGGAAGGCAGGTTGTTAGAATTTGTGAATAATAAAGTCGGACCGCCTGCGTATCCGTATCCTGACACAGCCCCGCTATCCGTATTAACAGAAGAAGTTATAATGTAGTCACAGTCGTCATCTGTCAGATTTGTCTGCAAGGTGAAAACAGATGTCATCTGATTGTCCAGAACTCCCGTCGCTACATTAAGCGTTCCGGTTTCTGCAGAACTTGCTTCTTTTTGTATTGATACAGATGAAAGTACATTAGACATTAATCTCAATCTTGTTCTTGTATCTGCGTATGATTGAGGAATAATTCCCATTGTAACAATCATCAATATTAATAATTTTATTATTCTTTTATTCATCTCTCTTTTTCTTTTGTTTTGTCGAATTAGCAAATCCGACCTGCTTTTTCTTTCTTCTTCCTCTCCTTTAGGAGAGGGTTTGGTGAGGTGTTAACCTCATAACGTTTTCCCCGTCTATCCCTCCCTCTATAGGGAGGGAATTAAGGGAAATTTAATTACTCAACTAAGGAAGCGCATCCAATGTATCGTGAGTCATTGTTAATGTTGCTTGGTATGTTCCGTATGTATCATGAGTTGAGAAAGTTTGAGTTATTGCTTCTTGACCTGTTGCATATTTAAAGTTATATACACCTGATGTTGGTAGAGTATACTGTGCAACACCGGCTCCACTCAAACTTTTTGTTGATATAGCAGTAGCACCTGAAGTATCATCTATTGTAAGTGTTGGTGTTAATGTAAATGCTATAACGTTAGCATTTGAACCTGCTGCAGGAGAAGTAAGGGCATTTGTAACGCCGGCTTGAGTTCCTGATCTGTCGCTTTTTGCAAATGCAATTTTCATATTGTCAATAGCACCGCCAAGAGCATTATTAGTTGCACTTTCAACTGTAGGACATGTTGCAGTAAATGTTACTACATCATTTTCAGCTTTGTTTGTTAGCACATGGAATGTTACACCAAGAGAATCTGCTAAAGTCATTTGATCGTAAGTACTATTAAATGTTGCAGTTGTTGTAGGTGTTTCAGCATCCTTTGTAATTACAACATAGTGATTAACCGGAATTGATAAATTCGATTGTGCACTAAGTACTGCAGGATCATCTACTGCAAAAGCAGGAGACGCTAGTGTGAGCGCAAGCGCTACAGGGATAAATTTTGTGAATTTCATAGGGTAAACCTTCCTTTCTTGATTTGTGTGTTTCACTACATTTCACCTTTTTGTATTTTACTTTTCGTTGTTACCTTTCTTTTTCTTACTCCCTCGCCTTTGAGGAGGGGGACGGGGTGAGGTGATTAACTTTTTATAATGTTATCGGCACCTCTTGTTTCAAATTCTGTTTTTTATCTTTTTCGTCTTTATAGTTAACAAGGACTCTTAGAGTAAGCTCGCCCTTTTCTTTAATTTTGTCTGCCGGAATCTTATCTTTGAATATATAATAGTTTTCACCGCCTATGACCTTTGCCGGAATGTTATATTCATATACAAGTTTTTTATCTTTTACTATTTGAGCTTTTACAAAACAATTTATTTTGCTGTTACCCGTAGATTTAACTTTCATTTCTACATATTGCCCATCTTTTTCTTTTACGGTTTTAAGGTATTCAACTTCACCATGCTTTGTAAATTTTCCTTTTGTTACATAGATAGGTATTCCCATTCTTGTTTTTACAATTAGCTGAGCACCTATTCCCGGCATTCCTGTATCCAAATTATATTCTTTTGCATTAACATCCTCTAAATACAGAACTGCTCTTGATTCACCATCAGGTAAAGAATTCAAGTTTGCTATATTGATTCTTAGTTTTTGTACTTTTCCCGGTTGAACCGTAAATTCCGAAGGTACAAACCTTATTTTTTTAGCTATATTATGAGGATCATCAGATTTTTCATGGTGAACCATTTTTGACTGTTCGCTTATTGTAAAATATCCTGAGTAAGCTTTGAAACGGATTGTCTGTTTTGTGTCACCTCTTACTTCTATAGCAGTTGTTACATAATTTGATTTAATTTTATTTGCATTAATGTCAATCTTATTAGGTGCAACCGCAATAGATGCGTATGCTTGGGTAGTTATTAATAATGTTATAAGTAATCCTAAAATCTTTTTCATACTATCTTCCTCTATCCTCCGTGATAACAAAATCCAAATTATTTACATAGCTTCCTGCTTTCAAGACCTTTCCGCCTTTTCCTTCAACAGAGCATTCTATTGAAACGTACTCATTATTAGCAGGAGCTTTTCCTCTTGCAATTATGATTTCTTTGCCCGGTTCTATAAGAACTCTTTCCTGCAATCTTTGTTGAACATTTGATGATGCTGCAACCGTTCTTATATAATAATTTCCTGCTGTTTCTCCAAAATCAGTTGTATCAAGAGTTACTATCCAATCACTGTTTGAATTAATGTAAAGCATCGGATTAGTATCCGTTTTAATCTTCCCTTTTGAAAATGCATCTTCTGTACCAACACTTATCTGTGCTGTCTCTCCGTGGAACGATATGTCCTGTGTTTTTGGAATAATGAGCTGCAAATTGAATGTTGAAGTCCCGTTTACGGTTGATGTATCAGGATCAACCGTCTGAATTTCAATATTCAAGTTGTAAACTCCGGCAGGTATCATTCCGTAGTCACGAACTTTTAAAACTACGTTCTTTGCAATTCCACCCATAATTGCGCGTCTGAAGATTGTTGAGTACTCATTGTATCTCATAAATATATCTTCTCTGTTGTTGTTGAGATATACATACTGCAATGGTATTCTAACTTCACCATCTGTACGAACAAGCGCGTCATCTAAAGGCTTAACAGCGATATCATATTCTCCCCCGTCATTACTGTTAATCAGTAAATTGCGTTCAACAAGATTAGGACGTACAATAGTTTCTCCGTTATAGTCCATAATTACCAGCCCTGCGTCTGCTTTTAAGCACACCAGTGAGGTAAATAAAATAATTGTTGTGATAAACGCTTTTTTCATGAAAAATTTTTCTTTCTATTGGGATATCCTATCCCGATTGTAACAATTTGTAACAAAACTTCAATCCTTATTTGAAAAATCTCATACATTTGAATGAAATTGTCTCCAAAATATCATTCTTTTAATGTATATTTTTTTCAATATATTTTCGAAAAAACCTTTCTTTCTATCCTATATGCATGTTCGTACTCCATGTATAACGGCATGTTTGGGATAAAACTTTAGAGTTTTAATTCAAAGATTTACAAAATTTTACAATTAAACCCTAAACCCTTATTATTACTATAGACTTTTGGGGAATAAAAATAACCGGCATTTCATGTACGGTTAAGAAGAGGGATAGAGATGAATTTTTGCAAGAAAATATTGACCGCATTTTTTGTGCTCATCATGGGGATTGGCGTAGCTTTTGCAGACGGGAAACAAGCCAGCGCAGACCTATCATTTTATCTTCCGTCATACACGTACATTACACCAACCACCAGCCCTGTTTTGACAGCAAATATTACAGACAAAACCGGAAATATGCACTCACCGATGATGACAAGATTCAGGGTGATTACAAACAACGATAAGGAGCAAACACTCTATCTTAAAGCCAATGTACTCACTGAAAACGGATATGAAGAAGCTATGTTTTCTCAAGGAGGACAAGTTTATATAGCATTTACAAACTTGAGAAAACCTCCGAAATCACAAGCACTTGCAAACTGCAAAATGGGAGCAATGCCAAATGACAGTCCCGGAGTTGTTGCCTATCCCGTAACCTCGGTAACAGGTGCTAAAAATAAATTTATTCCGGGGAAAAACAAATACGAACTGTATATTAAAAACGGAACTACGGATGTAACTGTTAATGTCGGTTCTAATGTTCTCAAAAATTCTTTCGGAGGTAACGACCCTAGAGGATTCTACCAAGCAGTTTTATCATTAACTGAGGCAGATATTTAAATAATTAAAAAATGTAGATCAGATTTAATAACAAAACATAATAAATAAGTGGAAAAATGAAGAGTTGAAAGTTCTAAAAGAGAAAAATCTAAAAACAATATTTGCTATTACCGCAGTTGTTGCATTCGCCGCCTGCGGAATTGCTTTTGCTGATGCAGATTTTACTTTTTATGAAATAAATCCTAACAAACAAATCAGACTTGTTAACCCCATCTATTTGGATTCCTCAAAAGTTTCTCACCCATCTTTAAAAGTCACAAATCCTTCTGAAAACGGACTTTCATCGCTAAGCACAAAATCCTCAAAAACCCAGCAGGTCAAGTTTAACGATCCTTATTCACCTATCACAGAAACTGCACCATTTAGAATGCCTACGCCTTCTGAATATAACGCCGGAAAACAAGATGTCCGGCAAGCAGAAAATTCTATTATTCCATCTTCCAACGTAAACGCATTTGCTCCGCCGATTGAAGAAGTACAGCAAGAAATTCAAGACGAAACTCTTCCTCCTATGCCGACTTTTGTACAAATTCCTCAAGATGAAACCCCAAAAGTCGAACAAAACAATGAATCATCTTATTTCGCTTCAGTTCAGGAAGAAGAGATTAATTACGACGGAAAAACCGTTTCAGGTATTACAATTAAAGGGCTAAATCAAGTAAGTGAAGATGCTGTTCTAAACAGGCTTTCTATAAGGAACGGTTCTAAATATAACGCGGAAAAGCTTCAGGAAGATTTGCAAAACATATACAACATGGGGTATTTTTCCGATAATATGTCCATAACCCCGACACTTAATGACAATGACACAGTAAGCTTAGAATACACTCTACAGGAAAATATTATCGTATCAGATGTTTCAATTAAAGGTAACACCGTATTTACAACGCACGAGCTTTTGCCAATTGTGAAACCCCTAAAAGGTCAGCCGCAAAACCTCAACAACATAAATGATGCCATCGAAAGGCTTAACAAATATTATGCAGACAAAGGTTACATCTTGGCAAGTGTGAAGAACGTAGATGACACAGAAGATGGTGCGCTTATTTTTGAGATTTCTGAAGGTATTATTGATCAAATAGTATTTGAAGGGAACCATAAAACCAAGAATTACGTTATTGAGCGTAACATATTGACTCAACCCGGCACAATATATAACGAAGAATACATAAAAAAAGATATTGCAAAACTCTATTCAACCCAAATATTCAAAGAAGTCGACCGAAAAATTGAACCCAGCCCAAACAAAGACGGTGAATACATTGTTACGGTAAAAGTTACCGAAGACTCGTCAAACAGCTTATCTATCGGAGGCGGTATCGATAACGCCCTTGGTGCATTTGGTTCAATAGGTTACAACGAGAAAAATTTCCTTGGAAAAGGTCAAAAATTCGGCATTTCAGGTCTGATAGGTTCCGGAGTATTGCTTAGTGACGCTTCAATTAAAAATCGTATGAACTACAACCTTGAAATGAACTGGATGGAACCACACTTTATGAACGAAAATACTTCCCTTGCCGCTAAACTATTCTACAGAGACTTGGGAAGCTATCAAATCCCGCTTGCAATAGAACGCAGATTCGGAATAAGTACGAGACTTGAACATAAAATTAAAGGTAACGAACATCTGACAACAAACTTTGGAATAGGTTTCGAACATATACATCTTAGCGAAGGTGACAAAGACAAAATTGCAAATATGTACAAACGTAATAATATTAACTTTGCCAAAAGAAAGGAGCAATTGAGAGGGGGCTCATTCTTGAATATATCTCCTGGAGTTAAATACAGCACTCTCGACAATGAAGATATGCCAAGAGAAGGTTTAATTGCTAAAGCTAATTTTGTAGAAGCTCTTGGAATTGATGATATACACCACTCAAACGGACGTCTGATTGGCGGAATAACAAAATACATACCCGTTTTCAAAAAGTCTACCTTATCTATAGGTGCAAAGGGCGGTGTTAAAGTTCATGGAAAAGAAATGCCGGAGGTTATGGCATTCAGACTCGGCGGTCCTTACTCTGTAAGAGGCTTCAAAATGAATGGTGTCGGTACAGGTGAGCATTTTATTATGGGTAGCGCAGAATTACAAACACCTATACCATTCTTTGACCGATTCAAATACGATATTCTTAAGAACATGAGATTTGCCTTCTTTGTTGATGCCGGCAAAGTATTTGACCCGACAGTTTCAAGTAAATTATATGACAGACCGCTTAGTGCTATATCCGGAGGTATCGGTCTAAGAATTTATATACCTAATATCGGTCCGATATCTATTGACTACGGTATACCGATTACAAATCCTGGACACTATGGCAAGAGAAGCGGACAATTCACGTTTGGTACAAGCGGTTATTACGACAGTTATTACTAAAATTAAGAATTAAAAAAGGAGAATGGTAAATTGAAAATTATTATTAAATCTGTATTGTCTTTATTTGCTATATTCATAATGCTTCCCTCTTTTGCAGGCGGGGTAGGCTATATTGACTATCAAAAAGTCTTTGAAAACTATCAATATGCAAAAACTGCTATGCGAGAAATTCAAACAAAAGAAACTGAAATCAAAAAATATCTTGATGCTAAAGAAGCTGAATTTGATAAACTTGAAACGCCTATTCAGAAAAAGAAATTTCAAGCAACTGTTCAAGCAGAAATGAAAACCAAAGAAGCTGCATTTAATGATTTTAGGGAAAAACGGGAAGAAGCTGTTTATCAAAGAATACACGCTGTCTCGGAAAAAATTCGTCTTGAAAAAGGTCTTGATGCCATTCTTGATGCAAGAAGTGTTTTTTCCGGAGGAGTTGATATCACAGATACTCTTATAAAAACTCTCAATAGCGGAAGTGCAGCAAAATAAAATTCATTAAATATTGTTAAAATTTGAGACTAAATATTTTCCTTTTGAACAATTTTAGATGTATAATCGTATAGAGATTATAAGGATTTTATTATGGGTATTGGAATTTCTGTACTGGTTGTTTTTATAGTATTGGCTGTTATTTTGAAAAATATTATAAGTTTTGGAATTAAGCTTACTGCGTTTGTTATACTTGCAGCAGCACTGGCTGTAACTATTTGGGTTTGTTCGGCACAACCTGATATGCATAAACCTTTTTCTATAAACACAATCGAATATCTTTTCAAGATAAATAAAGACGGCTCGTTGACTACTACAAAACAAATTACACAGACAGTAACTAAAAAAGATAGCGAGGGAAACAATCATGACTAATTTTAAAAGACTAATCGCATTCTTGCTATTATTATTTTTCTCGTCTGCAAATTCCGCTTTTGCATTCAGTGAGCTTTATTACCTTAAAAACGTGCAGACATCAGAAATTCAACCGATTGTTGATAATTACTATTCTACATACGGATTTAATATAATTAAAAGAAATCCGTATTACGGCGTAGCACAAACCGGTAATGACTACGCTGTAGTTGTTTTACAGCAAAGCGGCAACAATATGTTTTATTACTACCAATCAGAAAATAATACAAAAATTAATAAAGCTATACTTAAAGAAATCAAACGACGCGATATAATTTGTGAACAATCTTTTAACACAAATATTATTAGTATTTACGACAATATCGCAAACGAAACCGTAATGACATCAGGCGCAGTAAAACAATATTCATTTGAAGAACCGGAATCAATATTTACACCGCCTGCTCAAACACAACAAATACAGCAGCAAAATACACTAAGAGGAGGCGTCGTTCAGCTTGCTGCAGGAACTAAACTGCAAACTTATCTGCAAAACGCTATAAATACTGCAACAGCTGTTAAAGGAGACAAAGTTATAGCGGTCTTGCAGCAGAATTTAACATATAATGGTATAACCGTTGCACCGCAAGGAAGTATTGTAGAAGGGACCCTTTCAAAAGCAAGAAACGCGACATACGGTTCAAGGAATGGTAGAGTTGTTATCTCGTTTAACAAAATAATTACACCTGAAAATAAAGTATACAATATTTCTGCAGAAGAAATAGATTTTACTGTTTCAAACGACGGAAAGTTAAAGGAATCTATAAAAAGTGCAGCTACAAGTGCTGCCGTTGGTGCAATAGCAGGATTGTTATTTGCTCTGATAACAGATAAAAATGTTGGAAGCTCTATGGCAGTTGGTGCAGGTGTTGGCGCAGGAACATCTGCGGTTGTTTCTACTGCAGAACGAGGTGTTGATGCAGAGATTCCGTCCTTTACGGAATTAGAATTGACATTAACTAAACCTCTCAGCATATCAGTCAGCTACTAACTTTCAAGAATAAACATAAATACCAAAAAGGAAACATTATGAATAAGAGATTAATTACAGTTGGATTATTAATTTTAAGCATTGCTATTATCGGCAAACTGCTTTTCTTTGCAGCAAAAAATATCAAAGTTGACGAATTTCATAAGGCTGCAATAATATTTGCGGTAGATTCTTCTGCTTCAAACCAAAAGAATTTGCCTGACCAAATCAAATACTTAAAATCTCTTTGTGCAATACTTGACCCTGAGGATGAAATTAAAATTCTCAAAGTTTCCCAAGATTCATATCTAATATATGAAGGCTCTCCAGGAAATTCAAAAGGAATTACAAAAGCTGTAGAAGCATTTACGCAATATAATTCAAAAGACTACGGAACCGCATACGGATTAGCTATTAAAAAAGCTTTTGAACATTGTCTTACGATGAAAAAGGAAGGGTATGTTCCTGCTGTTGTCATAATTGGAGACCTCGAAAACGAAGGCGCAATTGAAAAACAAATTAATTGGGATACTTTGCCTGAAAATGTTAAAAAGGTTCAAGAATACATACCTGAAATTTCTATGATGTTCGTATATGCACATCCTGAAAAACTTGATATGGTAAAAACAAAGCTTAACCCTGTTTTGGGTGAAAAGAAGTTAATCGTTGCAAACGAAACAAACGTAGACAAAGCGAACAGAAGATTTCTTGAGGCAATCGGCAGATAGGAGTAAAGGGGGTAAAGGGGTAAAGGGCAAAAAAATAACTTCCGGATATTACTTTATCCACCCTTTCTTTCTACGGTGATAAGATTTAATTAAAAGTCAAAATAAATAATTTAAAAAGGAGCAATAATGGCATTTACAATAGTTACAAAATACGGAGAAAAAACTTTTGCAGACAAAGAGCTCGTGAATATAAGTTCTAAAGCAGGTGCTGATGTTCAAATGAGTATTGGATTTGATTTTCTTTTAACAGTTCAATATGACATTAGGACAAATAAATGCGTTCTTTTGAATCAATTTAACAACCAGAGATTTTTATTCAAAGGAAGACCAATCCCTGCAAGGCTTGATATTGAAAAAGTTTGTAAAGTTATGGTAGACGGAAGTGATGATTTTATAACAATAAAAGTTATTGGAGAATCTTCAACCATAAACATTTCGGAAGAAAATATTTCTGAAGCAGAAATGCAGGCCATTTATGGCAATGAAGTAAATGCTGCTGCTAAAATTATGGTAGAAAAACGTAAAGCCGAAATCGAAAATGCACGTGTCGGAATAATAAAAGAAGTCGGCGCGAGAATAAACGATTTAAAACGTAAAATTTCTATGAATTCTAAAGGCGGGATAATGCTCCATATAGCAATGTTTGTTGCGTCTTTTATCTGTGCTTTCGGTGTATCAAACTACCTGACAGGACTTCCGCTGGAAGAAGCAGGAAGCGTAATTCAAATGCCTACAAATATGAAACTTATTTTCATATACGCACTCATAATATATGGAGTTGGCTTGATTCTTAAACAAGGTATATTCTTATTTTTACAGAACAAGCTGGGAGAAGGTAACGTTACAACTCAACTTGCCGAAAAATTTATGATTGTTCTTTCTCTTGTGTTTTATGCGGCAATATATTTAATTAACGTTCTCTATTACATTTCACCAAAAACATTCCCTGTATTTGCTGTTTTGATATCACTTTTCTTTGTAGGAACAACCGCAACTCTTGCTCTTGCTTGCGGTTATTACAAAAACGCAAGTGTAGAGACAAAGCAAGAACTCGATGAAATTGAATACAGAGAAGATTTTGAACACGTTATTAAAGAATATCAACAATGGATTGAAAGATATGCAAATACTTTGAGCAAAACGAAGATTAATAATATAAAAGACAAGCTATTCGGACTTCAAATTAAATCTTTGGGAGAAATGCTATTAGGATTAATTACAGCTCCTTTCTTGGCTTATGGCGTTTCTAATACTCTTGCAAGCTGCTTCCCTGAAGCTGCAGGGTGGGTGAGAATTTCAGGATTAAGATTAAGCCCTGTATTTTTGGCACTTGCTACTTTCTTAATCATTTTTGCTTTCTTTAACTTTGTTAACGGATTTTTATGCAGCAAAAAAATTCAAGCTTCAAACGTACTGAAGCAAGATGGTTTCAGTAATTATTTGCAGCATGGGGTAGAAATATACGGACTTGAAGGTATTAAAAAACTTGACCGTGAAATGCGACGTTCTTTCATAATTGGTATTGCTATAATAGGTATTGAGTTTTCAATGAACGTATCTTACTTTATGCAAGAAATCGGCGGCGATTTGAGCGGTATGCTTTTGAGTGCTGTTGCAGCACTTGTTCCTACGGCACTGTTAATTGCTGAAACATATATGTTAAGTCAGACAAAATTTGAAACATTTGCCTGCGAAGAAACAGTCGCCAAAATCGGAGGCTAGGGTAAAAGACTCAACGCCGCAACTTCTTAAAAACTTAATTTTATAATCGATAAATAATGAAACTAATTTTACAAATTCTTTTAATACTTATTGTTGTTTCTACTGCGGTAATTTGCACCGCAAAACCTAAACTGCACAAAACAGTCATGGTTTATGATTCCGCGTATACTATTGTTAAAGAAAATGACATAAAAGTTGAAACAGAAACAATTCCTGTAATGGAGATGCCTGTAAAACAGGAGCAAAGAGTCCAAAAAGTTGAACAAGTTATTCAAAAACCGGCAAAAACATCAAAACAAATACAACAAACCAAAGTTTCAACTCAAACCACTCCTCAAAAAACCAAAGTAAATACTGTTAAGGTTCAAACTCCTAAAGCAGAAACTGTCGTAAAGCAAACACAATCTTCAAAACCACAAACTCAAACAACTAAGGTTCAAACACAAAAAGTTGAAATTCCGATTGCAAAACAAACCGTCAAACAGGAGCAGCCGAAAGTTTTAACCCAGCAAGAAGAAACTATAGCTTGGAATATTTGGCGCTCAAATCTGCAAAACCAAATTATGCAAGATGTAAAACTACCGCTGCTTCCAAATGGTATAATTTTCAGATTTTCATTTACTGTTGATAAATTCGGAAAAATTTCAAATCTTCAAACTTGGTCTGATGTTTCTTCTTACACACCTTATGCTATCCAATATATTGCACCTGTCATAAGAAGTTATCAGGGACGTTCGATACTTAATTTTCCAACAGGCACAGCTCGAACAATAACCGACGTTAAAGGCGGCTGGAAAATTTCCGATAATGCAAGATACAGCAGCCCTCAGGATTATAATGATATAGAAAAGGTTGTAAAATAATGTATAAATGTAGTGAATGCGGATGTGAATATGATATTAAACCGGAATTTTGTGATTGCGGAAATGATACTTTTGAAAAAATCGAAACAACTGACAAAATACCCGTTCAAGAGACACAATCTGATATAAAAACTATAAAACCTGTGAAACTTGAGGTAAAACATCAAGAAAAATTTCCGAATATTCAAAAAAAATCCTTTACTGAACAATACCCCGGTTTTTCAAGATTTGTAAGCTCTATTGATCCGATTTCCGGCAGCATTTTTGGTATCTGCATATTATTATCTTTTATAGTTATTTTCTTTTTGTGGAATGTTGATGAAAATAATATCACCTCGCCCCAGCCCTCTCCTCAAGGCAAGGGAGCGATTTCCCATAATATTCCTTCTATAGATAAAATATGGAATAGCACACCGCCTGCACCTCTTAAAGAAGAAACAAAACAAGAAGATAACATTAAACCTGCACCAATAGTTCAACAAGTTGTTAAGCAAATTGTTCCGGCGCAAAAACCTAAAATTAATACAACAAAAAAACAGACAAAACAAGTAACTAAAACTGTAACTAAACCAAGTGCAAAAAAAACACAGGTTAATAATTCTTCTGCAGCATACAAACAGAAAACAAATATATCTGCTCCTAAACAAATAACACAACAAAAAACAACAATTACAAACCCTGCTCAAAAACAAACTCAAAATAATACAACTGTTCAAACTCAACCAACGCAGACAAAACCTCAAACCGGTATAACAACTGTAACATTACAGAAAAATCCGGCAGTATCAACGATTGAACAAGTAAATAATACTGCTCTAAAACAAGAACTTAACAATTATAAAGTATCTCTAAGAAATACTATAGGAAGGAAAATTGATTTTACAAAAGTTATCGGTGACGGAAACTGCACAGTTGCTTTTAAGATTGATTCAAGCGGAAAATTGATAAATCGTTCGTTTACAAAACAATCATCAAATATAACCCTAAATGATGCGGTTTATGCTGCTGTTATGTCAACCCCCAGATATAACGCGCCGCCTGCACTATACAAAAATGAAACTTTAAATCTGAATATAAAATTCTATAACGGAAATTTTGAGATTACACTAAAATAATTTATTATTTAACGCAGATAGCCAATATACCACTAAATATATAAATGACCAATTTGCGTTTTGTAAAGTTTTGTTAAGACAAACATGCTGAAATAGGCAATTTTACATGGTTTCAGAACTTTATATATTTAAGAGTACAAAAGCGAGGATAAAAATTATGTTCGGATTGCCAAGCGGATGGCTATTTTCAGGAATGAACTACGATATGAGCAGCGACTCATTATCAAGTTCTTTAAATATCCAATATAATTTAGGACTGGCGAAAGCTGATCTTTTCCCAGGATTATGGTCTTACCCTGCACTTGATTCTATGTCTTGTGTAACTTATCCTAATATGCTTGATAATAATAACATATTATTGAATCCTATGCTTGCTGTACAGCAATGGAACCAACAAAGACAGAACGGCGGCGGAATTTTTAATTTCGGAGGCGGTTCAAACGGTTATGGTAATTTTGGTTTCGGAGACAGCTTTAATAATACAGGATTCTTCGGACAAAACGGCGGTATTGATGGCAGCAATAACAACGGCAATATTTTTGGCGGTGTTTTTGGCGGTAACAATACCGGTGTAAATAATGGCGGCAATACAGGACTTTCTAACGAACAAAAAGAATTAAACAAACTTAAAAACGTATTTGAAAGTTTGAAAAAACAAGGCTTAAGCGAAGAAGTTATAAACAAATATAATGAAGCATTAAAAAATAAAACAAATGCCGAAAAAGTTAGTGCTTTAAAAGATTTGTTAAAAGAAGTTCTTGAAGATGAAAGCAATGCAGAAAATATTAAAAATGCAATTTATTCAGACAAAGATATTAAAGAAAAACTTATCAACTTAGGTTATAAATTCCCTGATAATGATATTTTCAAGGCAGAAAATGACAATGATAAAACAATTAAAAAAGATATGAAAGATTTAAAATCTGCTATAGACAGCGATAACACTAATAATTTGCAATCGCTTGCAGGTAAAATACAAAAAAATCAGGAACAAATTCTAAGATATGTATCAGCATGGAACAAATCTAATATTAAAGATAATTCTTGCAAGTCAATGATTGAAGTTGTTGCAGAAAAAGGAGCTTCCAAATCCGCAACGGAGCAAGAACCATACAAAGGATTTGTCAAAATAGTTTCTGATGCTTTAATTTCAAAAGCAAATAAATATGATGATTCTTATGCTGAAATAGCTAAAAAGGTTGAAACTTTGAGCAAAGCTCTTGAACCATTCAACAAAGCTAATGCAAAAGTAACAAAATCCCAATTTAACGATGCAGCAAATGCTTTCCAAGAATTATATGCACTTGTAAGAATAACCGAAGCACAAGAACTTGATAAAGAAATCAATGAAAAATTCGGGTTCTTAAACGAATATAAAGAAGGAATCGTTGGCTCTGGTATTATAACAAAATCTGTAAAAGCAGAGCTCTCACAAGAAAAAGTAGATATCCCGACAAATATTGACGATGTTGACGGCAAAGAAGATGGCAAAAAAACAATAGAAGAACAGGCTAAGGAATTAGGTGCTGAATTTAAATACACTGCAAATGGTGTAAAAGTCTACAGTAACTCAAAGACCGGTAAATGGTACGTTGTTGATAATGACGAACTCAAATATGTTGGTGATGGTAAATACGTAAACAAAGACGGAAATATATGTTCTAAAAAAACTTCAGAAACAGAACAATCTGTAACTGATTTCTTGCAAAATGACAAAACTGATAATAAAAAGCAAAAAGATAATACATCAAAATTAACAGATGCTGAAAAAGACGCTGAGCAAAAAGCACAAGATGTATATGATAAATTGTGGGGTCATACTAGCGTTACTGAAGGAGAAGAAGTCCAACAAATTATTGAAGATTTGGAAACAGATGATATTTACAGATTCATGAATAAATATATTGAGCTTGATGGTTCAGGTTCAAAAAATAGAAACGGCGGACTTTGTGACCAAATAGATAATGAAGGTGACTGGTCATTATTAAAAACTCATTTCAAAAAAGATGTTGCTGCAGATGTGATATTAACATTGGTTACCAAAGTTCTTAAATGGGCTGAAGACAATGGTTTGACTGATGATTTGGGTTACAAGAGACTCAGCAAATATAAAGAAGATGATGAAACTGGTGAAATTCTCAGAAAAAATGCAGAAAATGTTGATTATTACATATACAGATTGATAGATAAATATAAAAACATTAAAGATTAAACCCAATAATGTAATAAAAAAGTAAACTTGAAAATATAACATATAGATGTAAGATTGGTATTAAACAAAGACAGCCGCAGAAACCTGCGGCTTTTTATTAACTCAATTAACACTATTTTACAATATATTTTCGATATACTATTGAGATAATTTCATTGTATGATATAATATTATTGTACGGAGGGAATATGGCAAGAGTATTAATTTCAATGTCTAACGACTTTCTTAACAGAGTAGATTCTTTAGCAACTTCTGAACAAAGAACCAGAAGTGAACTAATTAGAGAAGCTCTGCGTGTATATATAAAACGTAACAGAATTTCTAACAATCTGAAGGCAGAAGAAAACGCTGCTCTTCTTTCTGAACTATTAGGTTAGAAATATAATATTTTTGCAAAATAAAAACTGACCTTTTGGTCAGTTATAAGTTTTTCTCAAATAATTTTGGGAGGAGATTTGGGGATAGTTGATACATGGCATGCTACAACAAATTTTTAAGTCATGATACATGCCCTTCAAAAAAATTTACAAAAATTTACAATTTGACATCTTATTTATGCTTATTCGCCTTATTTTTTCACCTTTTATTAATCACTTAACCACTGCCTTACAAACTTATTTCTTTTCCGTCAACGTTGTAGTAATATATTGATATGAATAAAAAAATATTAGGGACAGTTTGTTGTTTAGCCGTTTGCACAAGCTTGCTTGGAAATCCTGCTTTTGCTGCAGGCAGCGGAGCTTTTGCCGAACACTATAATGCTGCTCAAAATTATTTGATGCAAAACCAATTTTCTTCTGCAATTGCAGAATTTAAAAAATCTCTTCGCATAAACTATATGGATAATTCTGCAAGGATTGGTCTTACAAATTCATATCTTGCAAGGGCTGCGTATTACGCAAATCAAGAAAAAAATTATGACAAAGCTGCAAATGATTTTAGAAGCGCCTTATTTTATCTGAAAATGTATCCTACAAGCGAACAAGATATTCAAAATTCGATAGGAATGATATCGTCTGCAACAACAAATCTTGGACAGTGCCTAAAAGTTACTGGAGCTGACACATCAGCAGGAGCAAGATTTAAAAAAGCTGAAGAGTTGCGTGCAATAGGGGAATTTCCTGCTGCCGCTTACGAATTTTACAAAGCAAGCGAAAATGATAAATTTGCATCTAACGCAAATTCGCAAATAGCTGACTTGATGAAAATTTTAGGTAATGATAGCCGCTCAGCTCATTTTTACAAGCTCGCTCTTGAACAGAATCCGAATGACGGTGCTTTACGCATGAAATACGCGAGAACACTTGATAAAATTGGCGAATACGATACCGCCGTTAAAGCTTACAATGATGCCCTTGCAAATTCAAAAGGCGATCTGGAGATTTTATACGGTTTAGAAAGAATTTATTTAAAAAAACTTGCACAAAACCCAAGTGATGCTGAACTAAATGCAAATATTGGCGCAATAAAACAAGCTCAAGGCGATTTTGAATCAGCACTTAGTTATTATGGTAAAGCAGAACAGCTTAATCCCGAGAATATAACTACAAGAATTAACGTTGGCACATTATATCAAGCAAAGAAACAATATACAAAAGCCATTCAAGCATATGATTCAGTGTTAACAATACATCCAGATAATACGGATGCAATGTTTTATAAAGCTCAGGCACTTTCAGAAATGGGTGACAAACAAAATGCTCTAAGCATATACAAAAAAGTTGCAGCAATGAACCCTTCTAACAAGGAAGTTAAAAACGCAATTATTGACATTATGAAAGATACAATGTCACCTTCTGAATATATCTCATATTTGGCTCAAAACGGAACGGCAAATGATCTATATGATTTTGGGTATAAACTTCATAAAGAAAATAAAATAGATGAAGCCATTCAAGCTTACAAATCATCAATAGAAAAAGACAGTTCTAAAGCAGATGCTTATGTAAATATGGCTATATGCTACGCCGCACAAGATGATTATAAAAATGCATCTAACATATTAAACATAGCAAAAAATAAATTTCCGACAAATAATCTTGTACTGAAAACATTAAAAGAAGTAGAACAGGATGCCGTATCAACAAAGCTTGCATCAGCTTCCTCAAGCTATGACAACAAAGATTACAGAAAAGCTTTACAAGAGTATTTGAGCATAAATCCTCCGACAGAGAATTCAATGCTCGGAGCAGCTGCCTCATATCAAGCTCTTGAAGATTATCAAAATGCAATTACTTATTACAAAAAAGCTGAGTCATTAAACCCTAAAAATGCAGAGATACCGTATTATATAGGTTATTTGTATTCGGAACAGAAAGACTGGTCGAATGCGGAAACATATCTTAAGAAAGCTGTTTCTTTAAATCCTCAATCAGAAGCAAAAAGTCTACTTTCTTATGTGTCACAAAACGGAACACTTGGCATACTTAATGAAGGGATAGATTTATTTGAAAAACAAGATTACAAAAATGCACTGCTTAAACTCAACGAAGTAATAAAGAAAGAAGCTAATAATGCTTATGCACATTACTACAGAGGAATGATTTATGACGAACAAAAACAAACAAAGCTTGCAATTGCTGACTACTTGAATGTTGTCAAAAATTCTTCTGATTTTCCTATTGTAAACTACTTGCTCGCAGTAGATTATGATACAAATTCAAACTACAAAGATGCATTCAAATACTACAAAATATTTACCGAAAAATATTCAACTGATGATGAATATCTAAAATATGCCAAATCCAGAATGGAAGAGTTGAAATCATATGCAGGCTAAAGATTTGATATCTGCAAGAGTTTCTCTTGCTCCAATGGCTGGAATTACAGATTATGTTTTACGTTCACTTGTTCGCGAACATTCCAAATCAGCTCTTTTAACAACAGAAATGATAAGTTCAGAAGCACTGACACAAGTCAAAGATGTTGTGATAACAAAACGTGATAATAATCATTCACCGATTTCATACCAGCTTAGCGGACATAAACCTCAAATGCTTGCTAATTGCGCAAATTACCTCCAAAAATATGCAGATATGATTGATATAAACATGGGGTGTCCTGTAAACAAGGTAGTCAAAGGAACTGACGGTTGCGCTTTAATGCGCAACCCTGATTTAGCTCAAGAAATTGTAAAAACCGTTAAATCAAATATTACTATCCCGCTAAGCGTTAAATTTCGGTTGGGATACACTTTTGACGAATTAAATTTTGTTGAATTCGGAGAAAAAATGCAAGAAGCCGGAGCAGATTTTATTACAATACACGGACGCACACGTTCTCAAATGTATGGTGGCAATGCAAACTGGAAACTGATATCAGAACTTAAAAAGAATGTTGATATACCTGTTTTTGCAAATGGTGATATTGTTTCTATAGAAACAGCTGAAAAATGTTTGGAAGAATCTCAAGCAGACGGAATAGCAGTAGGCAGGGGAGCATTAGGAGATGTAACACTTATTGGAAGAATTGAACAGTATTTAAATAAAGGAATCTATTTGCCCCCGCCAAGTTTAGAACAAAAAATTGAAACATTGAAACAACATCTGAAAAAAGAAGTTGAACTTCGCGGTGAAGACGTCGGAGTAAAATTTTGCAGGAAATTTTATCCCTATTATTTAAATGGGTTTCCTGGTGCATCACGCCTTAGAGGAGAAATTGTTTTGATTAATAATCTGAAAGATGTTTTTCAAACGATTGACAAAGCTGTTTGCAGAAACTGACCCAAAATATATTTCCCTAAAAAAGTATTACTAAATTGACTTTAACAAAAATTATTGATAAAATAGGTTTTTCGGAGGTTTTAGTATGAAATATTCAACTGATGGCACTCAATATCATATAGGTTTAAAAGAAGGAGATGTTGGTGAGTATGTTATACTTCCTGGAGATCCGAAGAGATGTATAAAAATAGCAAATTATTTTGAAAATCCCCAACTTGTTGCCGATAAGCGGGAATTCGTTACTTACTCAGGTTACTTAAACGGAGTTAAAGTAAGTGTAACATCAACTGGAATTGGCGGCCCATCAGCATCAATTGCACTTGAAGAACTTGTAAAAGTCGGAGGTAAAAATTTCATTAGAGTTGGTACTTGCGGCGGCATGGATTTGAATGTAAAAAGCGGTGAGCTTGTAATTGCAACAGGAGCAATAAGAATGGAGGGGACTTCTAAAGAATATGCCCCAATTGAATTTCCTGCTGTTGCAGATTACTCTGTAATCACATCTTTGAAACAAGCCGCTGATAATTTAAATATTCCACACCACATCGGAATAGTACAATGTAAAGATGCTTTTTACGGTCAGCATAATCCGGAAATTATGCCGGTAAGCTATGAGCTTCAAAACAAATGGAATGCTTGGCTTAAGCTTGGTTGTCTGGCTTCTGAAATGGAATCTGCTGCATTATTTGTTGCAGGCAGTTTTCTAAAAGTTAAAGTCGGTTCGGTATTTCTTGTTGTTGCAAATCAAGAACGTGAGAAACAAGGACTTGAAAATCCTGTCGTCCACGACACTGATTCAGCTATAAAAACAGCTATCGAAGCTATAAAAATCATGATTTCAAAAGCTTGACACTATAAAATATGTATTTTATAATAACCTTGTATCGATATATCGATACAAGGTTATTATATATGTGTAAATCTATATCTCAAACTTTGAATAATTGTTGGTGGCGCAGGTTAGTTTAACTGCCTATTTTGTCACGAATTATTCATTCAATATAGAACAAAAGGCAGTTTTTAATTGTCTTTAGTCTTATATTGAGGAAATTTTATGTCAACAAATAATAAAATACTAATTAATACACTACCAAAATCTCTAAGGCCTGCCGCCAAATTTGTGCGACATCAGGAACAAGCCTCGGGACTTTCTACATCACGATTTATTCAAGATGTTACAACTTGCTTAATTCCAAAAGCTGTTTTTTCAAGAAGCTTTGCGGATTTAACAGAAAATACATTTTTAGAAACATCGGAAGAAACATTGATATATTTTGTGCCTACTATATTAGGACAATATGCAGCAAGAAATATTTTTTCTAAAAACCTGCCTCAAAATCTAAAAAACGAAGTTGCTACAACAGGAGTTGAGTTAATTAACAAAGCTAAAACTGATTTAATTGCCAAAGAAAATAATAAAAAAGTGCTTCCTATAAAAGCAGCCATTGCGCTTTCTGCAATGGCAATACCACTTGCTGAATTTTCACTCAATTACATAAAAAATCTCATGACATTAAAGTTATTCAATAAAAGTGATTTTAAAAATATTGCATCACTGGAAAACAACACAGAAGACTCAAGCCATCAGGAAAAAGTAAAAAACAGTGCAAAAAAACATATAAAATTAGCGGCAGGCATTTACGCAGGATGCTTAAGTTTGGCAGGACTACTTGCACTAAAAGGGCACAAATCAAAGTTTCTTCAAAAAATTTCAGAATTTATTATTGCTCCCGGAAATAAACTATTTAGTAAAAATGAAAAGGCAAAAAATTTTATAAATAAGTATTTTTGTATGGATTTCAACAACCAAAACGGAAAACTTGTTCTCAGCAAAGGACAATTAACTACATGCGTATTAACCGGCGGAGTCGGATACTTTGGCGCATCATCAGATAGAGGAAAAGAAAATCTTAAAGAAACCGCAACCAGATTTCCTTTAGTTGCACTATACGTTATAACAGGCAGTGAATTTGTTGAAAAAGGTTTTAAAGCTTTATTGTATAAAATGGGCAAGTGCAAAGAGCTTATTGGGAAAAACTTAGAAGTACCTAAGTTTGAAGAATTGCCGAATTTTGCAAAAAAATTGTCAGAAAAAAATCATCTTTCTTTGGAAGAAAATTATAAAAATCTTGCAAAACAAAAAGTTTTAATTTCCGGACTTCCATACATATTTTCAATTGGCGTAATGGGCTTTTTTGTTGCAGGTATGACTAATTACTTTACAAAACTCAGATATAATCATTCTAAAAATCAATAATTATCTTCCATGCTTTTTAACTCTTATACCTTCAACTTCGTGCACATCTTCCGTCACAATAAAAGCTCTCGGATCTATAGAATGGATCAAGTCTTTTAATTTCGCCATTTCAAATTTATTCACAACACAAAATGTTAAAATCTTCTCCTGTCTTGAATATCCACCCATCGTTTTCATGTATGTTACACTTGTATCCAGTTCTTTCATCACAGCATCACCTATCTCTTTATAATAATCTGATACTATTCTGACAGATTTTGATTTATCTAAACCTTCCAAAACAGCATCTATAACACGTGATGCGACATAATATGTTAATATCGAATAGAGCGCCCTTTCCCAGCCAAAAAGGAATCCTGCACCCATATATATAAATAGGTTTATGCTCATTAATAATTCGCCGACTGATAAAATTTTAAATTTTTTAGATAAATTAATTGAAACAATTTCTGTGCCATCTAAACAAGCATTGTTTCTAAGAATCAACCCTACGCCAAAACCTAAAATTATTCCGCCGAAAACAGTAGATAACAGCAAATCTTCCGTCACATGAAATCCGCTAAAAATGTTTGTTGCTATTGCTAACATGCCTGTAGCAAAAATTGTTTGAAATACAAACTTTTTTCCCAGAGTTTGGAAAGCCATTAAGATAAAAGGGATATTAATACAAAATATGACAAGACCCAAATTCCACTTCGTTATATAGTGTACCATCATGGACACACCGATAACTCCACCGTCAATAATATTGTTTGGGAGTAAAAAAGTTTCTAGGGCCGCCGCCGTAATAAATGCACCTACTGTTATAAAAAATGCTCTGCTTAGGTATTCTCTAACAATTTGTATCTTTGTTTTTTTAACTTTCTCGTGTTGCTTTTTTCTTATTAAAAACATTTTTATCCCTTACTATTTCCGCGAAGCATGTCAAAAAGGTTTCTATGTTTTATAGTATTCTCTTCTGTTTGTTTCAATCCCAAAATTGATTCTAAATCTGACTTTAATGTCATTAAATCTTCGTATTTTTTAAGCATACCATCCATACACACAGAAACATCACCTGTTTCTTCCGAAACAACAAGACAAGCTGCATCTGATATTTCAGACATACCAATAGCTGCCCTGTGGCGTGTTCCGTATTTCCAACTTAATTTAGGGTCTTCAGTCAACGGCAACAGCACACCTGCCGAGTGAATTTTATTTCCGCTTATTACCATTGCTCCATCATGCAGAGGTGTATTTGGATGAAAAATCGTTAAAATCAATTCTGCAGATATTCGCGCATCAATTTTTGTTCCAACATCCGAATATACACCCGTGTTTAATCCTTTTTGAAAAACAATCAGTGCACCTGTTTTTGTTTTCGTCAAGTATTTTACGGCTTCTATAATTTCTTTTATAATGTCAACATCATCTTTATCATTTGACTTGTATGGACCTACAGAAAAAAATGTCTTTCTTATAAACCCAGGTTGTCCCAAATATCCTAAAAAACGTCTAAGTTCTGGCTGGAAAATAACAATCAGACTTAATGCAATTAGTGTAACAAGAGATTTCAAAACTACACCTAGTATTTTTAAATCTATTAATACTAACACTTCACTTGCAATCCAAGCAAATATTAAAAAGAAAATTCCCTTTACAAGTTTTTCTGATTGAGTATTTTCGATAAATTTTTTGTAAAACACAAATAATACACCTGCAATTATTGCTATTTCCAAAAAATTTATCCAACTAAAAGACCACTGTAACGGGCTAAAAATATCCTGTATTATTGAAATTAGCATGTCTTTCATTTATTTTTTCAACCTATCGGGAATGTTATCTTTTGCAATCAAATCTTCTAAAGTTTCTCTATTAACTATCATATCAGATTGTGAATTATTTACAAGTACCATAGCCGGTTTTTCAACCATATTGTAATTTGAAGCCATAGAATAATTATATGCTCCTGTATTATAAACACATAGTATATCTCCTGAGATAAGCTTTGGAAGCTCTATACTCTTTATAAGTATATCTCCGCTCTCACAATATCGTCCTGCAATTGTAACTTTTTCCGACTCGCATCCGGACTTATCGTTAGCAACTTCTGCTTCATATTCTGCTTGATACATTGATGGACGCGGATTATCGGCCATTCCGCCATCTACCGAAACATATTTGCGCAAATTCAATTTTATTTCTTTTGCAGATAGATGCAATGATGCTCGATTTTCGAATTCTGAAATATTAGGTACTACCTTTGAGCTTCCGACAGTATATAGGGTTACTCCGGCTGTTGAAATGATACTCCGTCCAGGCTCCAAGTATATTGTAGGGATATCATCCGCATATTTTTTCATACCCTCCGCTACCGCTGCTGCTAAGTCTTCTACAGAAGGAGGATTGTCAGCTTCAGTATACTTAACTCCCAGCCCGCCTCCTATGTTCATTTCATCAAGCTTTATATTGAAAGATTTGTTTATACGCTGAATTTCTTCTAACAAAGCTCCGACTTCGTCAATATACGACTTTAATTCAAAAATTTGAGAACCAATATGAGCATGAATACCTCTTAATCTCAAATTTTTATACTGATTTAATATAAGGTAAATTATTTCATCAATTTGCGTCATATCAAACCCAAACTTGGAATCTATTTGACCTGTTTTTATATATTCATGTGTGTGACACTCAATTCCGGGCGTTATCCTCAATAATATATCAACAAACACACCTTTCTCTTGGGCTATTTTATTAAGAAGCTCTGCCTCATAAAAATTGTCTACAGAAAACCTGCCGACTTTCAAATCAATAGCCAACTCAAGCTCTTTTCGTGTTTTATTATTACCGTTAAATAACACTTTTGACATATCAACTCCGGCTTTATAAACCGTGTAAATTTCTCCCGCTGAAACTGTATCAAAGCCAAAGCCTTCTTCTTCAATAATTCTGGCTACTGCAGAAGTACACAAAGCCTTTGATGCATACATCATTCGTATATTTGTATATTTTTTAAACGCCTCTTTGTACTCTCTGCATATTTTTCTTATTGTGCACTCATCAAGTACATAAAGCGGAGTTTTGTACTTATGAGCCAAATCAACTAAGTCACACCCTCCTATGAATAAATTACCTTTTCTCTCTGCTGTAACCGGTTTTTTAGATTGATTTACGCTCATAACACCTCTTGATATGTAATAACAATTTCATATTATCAAAAAATGCATTACTCGTAAAGAAAAAAAAGCCCCATAAGGGGCTAAAATTTCGTTAAGATGTAAGATATAAGAGAGTTGTTTTTTAAAAATTAATTTATGCGGCATCCTCTGACGGTGTATATTTTGCAGATTTTGCTATAACACCATAGCAAACCATTGTAAGCCTGCTCTGCATAGCCAGCATTGTTTTATAATTATTCGCGGATGTATTCATAGCGTCCATCATGTCCTCAGCCGATACTTTTGATACAAACGCATTATCATCATGGTTATCAACTTTTTCTTGGGCATATTTTTCAACTAATAATTTGTCAATAAAATCTCTTGCTCCGACTGCCATAAATATCTCCTTTTATATTTTCAGTTTTTAAAATAAGGCAAACTTAAAGAATGTGTCTATAAAGCACGCCTTTTCTTTATTTTTGCTCTTTTTATATCTCTTGTATATATAAAGTATTTAACTTTTTGAAAATTGACTTTTTATTTCGTTTTGTAAAGTTTTATTAAGTTAACTTTTGTTAAACATTTTGGCAATTTATTTGCTCGTGTTGTTTTTATATAAATATAGTGTGGAGGTAATTGTATGTTTGATGTTAATAATATCTCTAAAATCGATGGGAACAACGGTAAATATACCGACAAAACGGTATCAAATCCTTCTGAAAGATACGGAAGAAATGCCGTTGATAATTATTTCTCATATTTGGAAAAGCCACTGGCAGAAGATAAAATGACGCCGGCGCCAATTTTAGATTTTGGTCCAAATCCTAATGCAGCAGAAAATAATGCTGAAAAATTGGAACAATTTACCAAAGAAAATGATGATTATCTAAAAGCACTACCGCCTCTTGAGTTTGAATACAGATATATGCCTAATATAGAAAATGGTAAAATTGACAGACAAGCTCTTCTGGGTGCTGCTTATGAAGAAATGGGCAAGCACGACTCTGTTTCTGTAAATGAAATGAACAAATACCTTGCTCCTGATGACAGTTTTACATTTGAACCGCTTGATGTCAATAAAGACGGACAGATAGATAAATCAGAATACGCAACAAGTATATTAGCAGCTGACATGTTGAGTAAATCTGAAACCCCTGACACAAAAAATATTGACGGTACTATAAATTCTAAAGGTCTTAATGCACTGCTTGCATATACGAAAAAGAGCAATGCTGCTGCTGCAACAGCACTATACTCGAATATATATAACAAGTTCAATCTAGGAAACCAATAGTACTAGCATATAACCTTAATCCAGCCTTCAGGAGGTTCTATTTTACCCATTTGAATACCGGTTAGTGTTTCATATAATTTATGAGTAATCTCGCCCATTTTTTCCATGCCTGACGGAAGATTAATTTCGACGCCGTGATCATATATTTTTCCTACCGGAGACAAAACTGCGGCAGTACCGCATAAAGCACATTCTGCAAAATCATTTAATTCTTCTTTGTATACTTCGCGCTCTTCCGTATTCAACCCTAAATAGTGTTCTGCAACATACATTAACGAACGACGGGTAATCGAAGGCAGAATTGTATTTGATTTTGGAGTTACTACTTTACCGTCTTTTGTAACAAATATAATGTTAGCACCGCCGGTTTCTTCTATCTTTGTTCTCGTACCTGAATCAAGATACATGTTTTCATTAAATCCTTTTTTATGAGCATCGACAATTGCATGTAAACTCATAGCATAATTTAATCCTGCTTTTACGTGCCCTGTACCAAGAGGGGCGGCACGATCAAAATCCGGAATCCTTAAAGTTATAGGTTTTGCTCCGCCCTTAAAATAAGGACCTACGGGAGAGGTAAATACTCTAAATTGATATTCATTTGCCGGCTTCACGCCCATAATAGCATCTGAACCAAACATATATGGTCTGATGTATAGAGTTGCACCGGAACCAAACGGTGGAACCCAGTCAACATTCTTTTTCACAACACTACACACCGCTTCGACAAACCTATCTTGAGGAAAAGGCGGCATTTCAAGTCTCTCAGCCGTATCTGCCATACGTTTGGCATTCATATCAGGTCTAAAGCATACAACTTTATCATCCACTGTTCTATATGCTTTTAGTCCTTCGAAACAAGTTTGCGCATATTGAAGCACGCACGCGCATTCATTCAAAACAATATTTTCGTCAATTGTCAAATGCCCCTCATCCCAACTACCATTTTTATAGTTAGAAAAATATCTCCAATCCGTCTTCATATAGCCAAAACCGAGATTGTTCCAGTCAATATTGTTTTTCATGCTACCCTCCAATTCCAAGTTAATTATATAACAAAATAAAAGCCGAGATAAATCTCGACTTTTATTTTGTTATTTTTTATAAATAATAACTAATTAATAATATCACCGTATTCTTCAGGATTATTTAATAAGTCATAATTTATTTCATTTTCATTATCTGCAATTGCTGCTGCAACAACAGCATCAGAAGTTACATTTAATAATGTTCTCATCATATCTGTAATTCTTTCTATTGTGAACAAGAATGCGAATCCTGCAACCAATTGTTCAGGACTTAATCCCATACCGTTTAGAACCAATGCAATTGTAATTAATCCGGCCCCAGGAATACCTGCACAAGTTGACGATGCAATAATTGCTAATACTGCAATTTGTATTATTAAGAATGGTGTTAATACAATTCCGTACGCTTGAGCTAAAAATATTACCGCTACTGTCTGCAATAATGCTGTTCCATCCATGTTTAATGTTGCACCGAGCGGCAAAACAAAACTTGATATTTTATGTGATATTCCGCGTTTTTCACAACAAGCAATGGTCAAAGGCAATGTTGCCGAAGAACTTGCAGTACCAAATGCAACCATCATTGCTTCTGCAATAGCTGCATAAAGCATGAGTACCGGTACTTTTGAAAATATTTTCAAAAATATCGGATATACAACAAAGAATTGTATAGCAAAACCTATTGCTAATACTCCTAAATATTTTGAAATACTTGTAAATATTTCAGGACCAAATTGTGATACTGCAACTGCAGTCAAAGCAAAAACACCTGGAGCTGCAAAAGTCATAATCCAGTCTGTTATTTTCATCGTTGCCGCAAATATAGATTCAAAAAAGCTGACAAAAGGTCTGTTAATTTCCCCTACTTTAGCTAATGCTACAGAGAACATTAATGCAAAAACTATGATTGGAACCATATCGCCGCTGGCAATTGAAGCAAGAGGATTCTTTGGAATAAAACCTAATATTATATTTAACAGATTTCCTCTTTGAGCTTCTATTGTTGCTGCAACCTTTGCTTGAATATCACCTGCTATATCTGCATTTATATAATGAGCAGCCCCTAAACCCGGCTGCATTACTAATGCTAAAATTGCACCTATTGTTACAGCCGCAGTTGTAATAATACCATAATAGATAACCATTTTAGTGCCAAGCTTCCCTATTTGTTTACTGTCACCAACACTTGTTATACCTATTACTATAGCTGAGATTACTAAAGGTATTACTACCATTTGAATTAATCTTATGAACACCTGTCCGACAAAAGTTAAAGTTGTCATCAAAACATGGCTTGGTTCATTGTGCATCCAAATTCCAACTATAACACCTAATATCAGACCTGCAAAAATATGCCAGTTTCTCTTTAATCCCAAACCAAGTGCTATTAACACCTGCATATAAAACTTCATTAAATCACCCTCGCTCTTTATTATACTTATATAACCCAAACATTTTACTATTTTTTAAATTAAATGTAAAGCCATCATACGTAGGATTTTATTTAAAATAGTTATTTTTCAAGCACACTTTCGCCTGATATTTTTTCACCTTTTATCAAATATCTTGCAGTTTCTGTTTTCATAATATGATTATCTACAAGCGAATATGATTCCAATGTTAATGTATTTATACCACTAAACTTTCCATCCTCCAATCTTATGGAAACAGTATCCGTTAGCATTTTATTGTCATACGGAGCTTTTTTGGAAAACACTATTAAATTCCCCTCTACGGCTCTCAAAGAAATTTGAGATTCTGCTCCTGTAAACGGATTTGAAAGAGTTATATTATCACCTATTCTGGAAAGCGTCCACATATCAGCACTTTGAGGTTTAAATGTTCTGTAGCTATTCGTATCCTCAAGTTTTGCAATAACCCTCCAGCTTCCAAAAAACGCTTTAGGGACTTCCTCAACGGATACTCCTGCTTTCAAAGTATATTCTTCAGATTTTGATATTGGAGAAAAAAGAATAAAACATAGTATTAATAATAAAAAACGTTTCATAAAAATATTATAACAATTTTATCTTTAAAGTCCATTATTATAACATATATTTTGGTATATTTATTATGTACTATTGACATTAAAATTTGTTTAATATAACATTGTCTTGCTGAGGGCGTTTAGCTCAGTTGGTAGAGCGTCTCCCTTACAAGGAGAGGGTCAAAAGTTCGAGTCTTTTAACGCCCACCATAAAAAAGATGATAGCGAAGAAGTTATCATCTTTTTTATTATAAAAGAAAGGAGCTTTATATGAAAATTAATGTTGTTGAAAATGCTAAATCTATTGAAGCAGACATTCTTGTAGTAAATTTATTTGAAGGCGAAAGAACTACAAGCGATATTGCAAATCAATACGCAATTGATGAAGATAATTTTAAAGGCAAATTTGGAGAAACATACTTGCTGCCGACATATGGAAAAGAACCGTACAGAAAAGTTCTTGTACTGGGTTTAGGTAAAAAGGAAGATTTTTGCCCGAACAAATTAAGAGAAGCTATAGCAAAATCGGTTAAAAAAGCTATGCAGATGGAAGCCAAAAAAGTTGCATTTGCGCTTGACGGAATTAATTTTGATTATTCAGAACAATTCACAATGGGAGCTTTAATCGCTGATTATAAATTTGATAAATATAAATCTGAAAAAAAAGACAATAAAATTTCGGAAATTTATATTCAAGCTAATGAAAATAATGTGAGAAAAGCTGAGAAGATTGCTGCGGCAATGACATTCACGAGAAACCTTGCCAATGAACCTGCTCAGTTTGCAACACCTTCTGAACTTGCAAATATAGCGCTAGATTTGGGCTTAGATACAAAAATTTATGACAAAGATGAGTGCGAAAAAATGGGCATGGGCGCATTTCTTGCGGTTGGTCGCGGTAGCGCTGAAGAACCTAAATTTATACATATGAAATATACTTGTGATAATCCTAAAAAACGCATTGCAATTATCGGCAAAGGCATTTGTTTTGATTCAGGAGGACTTGATATTAAACCTGCATCATCAATGTTAACAATGAAAGATGACATGTCAGGCGCAGCAGCTATTCTCGGCATTATGAGTATTATAAAAGAGTTTTCACCACAAATAGAAGTACACGGGATAATTGCAGCCTGCGAAAATATGCCTGGTGGTAAAGCATATAAACCAGGCGATATACTTACTGCAAAGAACGGAAAGACTATAGAAATTGATAATACTGATGCAGAAGGCAGACTAACTCTTGCTGATGCTCTTTGCTACGCTTGCGAATTAGGAGTTGACGAAGTTATTGATATGGCAACCCTTACAGGTGCTTGTATGGTAGCTTTGGGAACTCAAGCTGCGGGTATCATGGGTAATGATGATACTTTAGTTAAAAACCTTATTGATACAGCTTCAAGGAACGGTGAACGTTTTTGGCAGCTGCCTCTATGGGAAGAATATTTTGATAGCCTGAAATCTGATGTCGCAGATATGAAAAATTCCGGCGCTCGTTGGGGAGGTGCTTCTGCTGCAGGTGTATTCTTACAAAAATTTGTAAAGGATGTAAAATGGGCACATATTGATATTGCAGGAACTGCCTACCTTGAGAAACCACAGAAAGAATTTATTTCAGGCGCAACAGGCGCTTGTGTAAGAACACTTTTAGGATACATCTTAGAACAATAATGTTTTATCAATTTAACTCAATGTATATTGAGTTAAATTGAAGAATTTGTTTTTTGTTAACTTCATTTTCTTCTTCTCTTTATTTGCGAGGCAAAGAGAAGAAGAAAACGAAGCAAAAGAAGAAGAGAAAGCA
>CADCNZ010000112.1 GCA_902802935.1 uncultured bacterium
CACACACCAGTTTAACTCCTTTGAAGTCTGCCAAAAATCTGTCATAAAATCCACCGCCATAGCCAAGCCTGTAACCATTTTTGTCAACAGCCAGTGCCGGTACTATTACTAAATCAATTAAATTCTTGTCACAAGAATCTGTTAACGGTTCGCAAGTTTTAAATTTTGACAAACAAGTTTTATCACCTTCTTTGTATGAACAGCAACACATATTTTCGCCATCTATTTTAGGCAGATAAAAATTTTTTGATTTATCCTTTAACAACTCAAGTAAGTTAACTTCATGTCTCACAGGATAGTAAATCATGATATTTTTTGCTTGCTTGTATTCATATAGATTTTTTATTTTTTTGACAAAGTCAGAACTAATTTGAATAATATCAAGTTTTAAACGTTCATTCTTTGCCCATACACGTAAAGATTCTTTATTTGTCATACTCAAACTATACACCAAAAGTTATTTTTTAGTTAAAATATGATAAAATATTTTTAGCAGGAGTATGGTTATTATGAAAGATAAACAGAAAAAATTATTATTAGGGTTAGTTTTAGGTTTAACATTTGCAACAAGCGTTGCCTTTGCTGCAAAATATACGATTAATACATCAGGCACTGTAAAAAATAACGCAGGTCAGGTTATTACCTCTCCATCAAATACGGTAAATCAAAATTATTTTAATAACTATACTGCACAAAATTATGTATCGAACAATCAAGTAAATTCCACTTCGGTTGACACAGTTGAAATTGTCATGGATTTTTCAGGAAGTATGTCAAATTGGATTGTTGCTGCAAAAAAAAGTATGTCATCAATAATTGCACAAATTCCGGCTTCCACAAAAATAGGTTTTCGAGTCTTTGGTCATGATAGTGCTGGCAGCAATCCTCCAAGTATACATACCCTGCAAGATGTTAAAAAAATTGTTAAAAACGGAAATAAGTTCACTGTTGTAACCGAAAGAAGTCCAATCGGCACTACAAAAGGTGCTTGTAGTGCAACCGCTCAAGTAGCTCCAATTATGATTTCAAATACTTCCAATATACTAAATGGTATGAATTCTGTAGACATAGGCGGAGCAACTCCTCTTGTATACGCTTTAGACAGAGCAGTTTATCAAGATTTTGCAAATCTTGATAAAACAACACCCAAGAAAATTGTGTTAATAACTGATGGTGGTGAAAATTGCGGCGGAGATCCTTGTGCGTTTGCGAGAAAGCTAATGAGGAATCGTTCTGATGTCCACATTGATGTAGTTCTTGCGTCTTCTGCATCAAGAGCATTAACATGTCTTGCGTCCACTACCGGCGGACACTTCTATACTGTTGATAATCTGGCAGATTTTACAACTACTATGACAAAATCGATTCAAGCAGAACCGGCTCAAGTAAATACCAGAAAACAAAATTATGAATTTGTGAACTAATCTTCAAAAAAGTTTTTAACAGGGACATTAAAGTATTTTGCAATTTCTATCAATTTCTTTAGACTGATATATCTTTCGCAACGTTCTACGTGTCCGATGAATTTGTTATTGACATCAAGAATTTCAGATAATTTTTCTTGAGAAATATTAGACAGTTGTCTATATTTTCTAATATTCTTGCCTATTGTATGATATGTTTGTTCTTGTGTAATTGACATGAGTACATTTTATGTTCTATACTTATATAGCACCACTGCTATATAAGCACCATATAGGGTAGATATCGTATTGAATAAAAAAAGAATATTAATTGATTTAGACGGCATTTTAAATGAATATGGGCAATTGCCATACGAAGAAAATAATATACCGAAAATAAGAGACGGTGCTATTGATTTTGTTAAGAAATTAAGCCAGCTTGCCGACTTATATTTATTCACTTCAAGAAATCTGCTTTTATCAGCAAAGTGGCTTATAAAAAATCAAATAGATGAGTATTTCGTTGATATTACTAATGTAAAATTGCCTTCTTCTTTATATGTAGATGACAGATGCTTATGTTTCAAAGGTAATTATGATAAAACGCTGGATGAAATACGGCAATTTAAACCTTATTGGCAATAATTTATTTTTTTATTGCAGCTTTTGAACGCAAGTCTCTATGGAAAGTTATTGCAAATCTATGAGCTTCATCTCTTATTCGTTGTATTAAATATAGAGCATTAGATTCTCTGGGTAATAGTATTGATTCTGACCGGTTTGGCAAAAAGACTTCTTCTTCTCTTTTCGCAAGAGATACAAAGTCGATTCCGCCTCTACCTACTTTTATTCCCATATCCTGAACTACTTGCATAACACTGGAAAGTTGACCTTTGCCGCCATCAATAATTATTAAATCGGGTTTTTCCCATTTTACTTCTCCAAGTCGTGACAATCTGCGAGACAGAACTTCTTTCATAGATAAGAAGTCGTCAGGTTTTCCTTCTGTTATCTTAATTTTAAATTTCCGATAAGCAGATTTTTTAGGAAGTCCGTTTTGGAATACAACCATTGAAGCTACTGTATTAGTCCCTTGAATATGTGAAATATCATAGCATTCAATTCTATTTGGGAAATTAGAAAGCTTTAATTTTTCTGCCAGATAAGAACCTACTTCGTTAAAATCATCTCTTATTTGTGCCATTTTTTTAAGTTTTGCATTTTCCAAAAGGTTAGATGCATTTTTGCGAGCGAGTTCATATAATTCGCTATACTTACCGCGCCCGTTGCCATAATTTATTGTAATTTTTTTCCCTGAAATTATTTTTAGCCAGTCCTGATAAAGCTCTTTATTACCGATTTCTTCTAAATCTTTAGAGACGATTTTGTCGGGGAATTCCAGTTTTAACGCTGTATAATAATCACGGAAAAAAGTTTCAAAATATTCTTTTTTATCAACATTGTCTGCAAAATATGTAAAATCTTTTTTATCAATCAAACGACCTTCACGAATCATCATAATTACAATTGCAAGGATTCCATCTTCATAAATAACAGCTATAATATCTTCATTAAGTTTTGTATTTTCATAAACAACTTTTTGTCGTTCAAGCGTTTTAACTAAATCATTATAACTGTCTCTCATCTTGGCAGCTTTTTCAAACTGTTCAGATTCTGAATATTTTTGCATTTGCTTTTGTATTTCTTTAAGAAGTTCAGTTTGTTTCCCGCTTAAAAAAAGTTCTACCTGTCCGATTAGTTTTTTATATTCTTCCGGTGTTACCTTACCTTGACATGGCGCAAGACACTTACCGATATGATAATAAAGGCAAGGACGATTTGAGAATTTTGGGGTTTTGCACTGTTTAAGAGGAAATAGTTTTTTTAGAAAGTCAAGAGTAGAATACATTGCGCCTATATCTGTGTAGGGGCCGTAGAATCTGCCTTTGTCCGGATTTAAATTTTTTTTGCGAACCACTTGTATTCTTGGAAAATCTTCGTCAGTAATAAGAAAATACGGATATTTCTTATCATCTTTTAGTAAAATATTATATTTTGGTTTATGTTTTTTTATAAGGTGGGATTCAAGAATTAGGGCTTCTACTTCCGAGTCTGTTATAATATATTCCATTCTCTCTATTTGAGATACGAGAACTGTCACTTTTACGCTATCGTGCTGTTTATGAAAATAACTATAGACACGGCGTTTAAGATTTTTAGCTTTGCCGACGTAAATAATCTCATTATCTTTATTATAATAGATGTAGCATCCGGGCTGATTCGGAACTAATTTTATTGTTTCTCTTAATTCTTCATTCATCAATTTTATTATGGAGTAAAATTCAAACTGTTTCAAGTCAGAAGATGTTTCTGCAAACTATAACCTGTAATTCTTCAATTTAACTCAATGTATATTGAGTTAAATTGGAAGTTTGTATTTTGGGACAAAATTCAAACTAAAAGCCTTTTCATGTACTTTTTTC
>CADCNZ010000113.1 GCA_902802935.1 uncultured bacterium
CCTCGCTATCCGGACTAACTTCGTGTCGTCACCTCTCACAAAACGATACTTAATCGTTTTGTTCGGCAGAGTGCAAATCCGCTGATAAAAATTCTTAAATTCCCTGATAATTCATTCTCAAAGTAATTGATACTTTATCGATAAGTTTTATGTTCTTTTGTGGACAATTTAAAACACCTATATCATAGACTACCGTTTTTAAATTTTAATTTATTATTGATTTTTACACTTTGGTGGAGTACTTGTAATTAGTTAATTAAAACTTGTTATTTCAGAGAATATTTTCAAAATATTTTGCAATAAAAAAAAATACCTCTATAATAGGAATGAATAAGTAAAGAACAAATAGAGGTTAATTATGAATAAATTTGCAGATTTTTCAAATGTAAGAATGGATGAGAATAATTCTAAGTGGAAACAAGCTATCTCAAGAGAATCTAAGTTATATACAAGAGAGTACGACTTAAGAACACCATTTGAACGTGATGAAATGAGAATTATGCACTCAAAAGGTTATCGAAGGTTAAAACATAAAACTCAAGTATTTTTTGCTCCCCAAAACGACCATGTCTGCACTCGTATGGAGCACGTCCAGCTTGTTGCATCTGTTGCGGAAACAATCTGTAAGTATCTTAATCTTAATGATAGACTCGCAAGAGCAATTGCATTAGGACACGATATAGGACACGCACCTTTCGGACATCACGGTGAAAGTGTACTGCAAGAAATCGCTCAAGCTAATAATCTGCATGATTTTTGGCACGAAAATAACAGTTTAAGATTTATTGATAAAATTGAAACTCTAACCGATTACAATGGATTTCAGCAAAATTTAAACCTTACGTATGCTGTGCGTGACGGTATTGTATGTCACTGTGGTGAAGTTGATGAAAGGTGTGTTAAACCACGTGGAGATGTCGTTGATTTATATTCTATACAAAAGGGCGGTAAATATGGTGCATTCAGTTATGAAGGTTGTGTAGTAAAAATTTCTGACAAAATCGGGTATATAGGACGTGATATAGAAGACGGTGTATCTTACGGAATTTTAGGGAAAGAACAAAAAAAAGAGTTGTTGGATATTGTTTATACTGTTTACCCGAATATCAAAATCAATGAAATGAACACTTCTTCGTTTACACATTCTTTAATATTAAATCTTTGCAGCAACTCTTCAATAGAAAATGGGCTTTGTTTTTCAAATGAATGCTTTGAGGTTTTGAAATTGGTAAAAGCGTTTAATTACAAATATATCTGCCGTCATCCCAGAATTGAAAGATTTAAAAAGTTTGCTACACTGATTATTGAAACCCTTTTTGAGCAGCTTGTTGAATATTATCCAAATATAAAAGAAAAAATAAGTAAGGATAGAATTCTTTATCCAAAATTAATCACAACATTTGAAGGATGGCTTACAAAATACTCTGATTATAACTTGCCTGAAAAAGAAAGTAGAAGGCTTAAAAATAAACTTATTTATCATCTTGAAGATGAGCAAGAATACAAAAACTGTGTTCTTGATTTTCTTTCCGGCATGAGCGATACGTTTGCAATTGATACTTTTAATGAAGTAATAACCTTTTAGAATGTAATTCAAGTAAATAGTTACAAATCTTCTTGATTAATATCTATAACATTTTCATCTTTATGTTTCAGAGGCAAACCAATTTCACGTTCTAAGCTTGCAGCAGTTGTATTATAATTTAGCATAGCATTATAAAAATCTAAACGAGCGTTCAGGTATGTATTTTCACCATCCTTAAGCTCAATAGCATCACCTACGCCGGCTTTGTATCTGCCTGTTACCTGCCTATACTGTTCTTTTGCTTGATCTAATGCCAATTTTGCAATAACAATGGCTTCCCTGTCAGTCTCTAAGTCCATATAATTCTTTTTAACATTAAAATATACATCGTGTTTGACATCTTCATATTGAGCTTTTGTTTTATTGTATTCTGCTCTGGCTTCATCAATTTGCTTTTTTACTCTCAATATATTTAATGCGTTATAATTAAGTCCTACTCCAACTTGCCCTGATTTAAGGTCATAATCATTTCCTATACCATTTCCGTAACTTCCATAGACTCCTATATTAGGAGTAAACTCTCTTCTAGCCGCTCTTAAATTCATCTTTGCAGCATCTGCACTTTTCTTAGCGGCAAGAAGCTCTGGTCTTACTTCAAATGCAGTTTTAATAGCATCCTCTTCTGTTATATCAAATAAATTAAGTGTAAGTTGATCCGAAAGCTCATAGTTGGTATATTCAGGCATACCCATTATTTTAGATAATTGAACTTGTGCTACTTCTAAAATATTTTTAGCTTTAACAAGATTAAGTTTTGCCTTACCTAAATTATACTCTGCTGTAACAACATCAATTTTTGCTTTCGTACCATATCGATAAAAGCCCCATGCCTGTTGCAATTGAAGTTCGTAATCCCTAACAGTATCTTCGTATACCTGAACTTGAGCTTGTGCAAAAAGAACATTATAATAAGTAGCTTTGATACTATAAATTATGGTATTAATATTTTCTTTTGTATTTTCTTTGCTTGCTTCATAAAGTCTTTTTGCCATATCAGCATTAGCTTTTGTTTTACCAAAGTCAAAAAGCAACATATCTGCAGATACATTAGGTACATAACCCATTGTATTATACATGCTTCTATATGGTATGGATGAAGTTTTTACGTGTGAATATTTGTTCCCTGATCTGGAAATGTCAATTCCAACACTAATTGCAGGGAAATAATTTGCCCAAGTTTGACCTACTCTTGATTTATAGACTTCTTCATTAAATATTAATGCTTGAATAGAGGGGTTATATTTAATAGCATTTTCTATACAGTCATTTAATGTAAAAACAGAATGAATTTCATTTGTATACGGAGGCTGTCCAATATCACCGTTCTTAATTCCAGCTCCATTTGTTTTTGTAGCACCGGCAACTTGAACATTATTTTTATTCTTCTTAAATGAAATAGCTTGAGATGAATTAAGAGATGTTAATACAAAACAAGATAATATTATTAAGCTTATGAATGATTTTTTATTAATTTTCATACTA
>CADCNZ010000114.1 GCA_902802935.1 uncultured bacterium
AGAAACAGTATTGGAATTTGCCGGAGAGATATTGACTTTTGTACTGCTTGCAGATGAAGCAGTCGAAGTTTTGCTTGTTGAACTTGAATTATTATTTACCGGATTTGTTGCTGATTGAGAAGTTTTTGATGAAGAATTTGTGCTGTCGGTTGAAGATGCATTTCTTTCATAAGAAGTTTGACCTGTTTCACGAGCAGTATTGATATTCTTCACCTCATCCGCACTATAACCGTTGTTTTTAATGGCATAACTTACATAGGAATTTAACTGTGATTTTACTTGACTGTCAGTTTCATTATAAGTAGCGGCTGCTAATCCCTGCGTTACATAAGAATCCTTAATTTGTGCATATTCACTGCCATAGTACAATTTTTGCTCTTTTGAGGCTGTTTCAATAGAACTTTGAGCGATTACCGACCTACGCTCTGGGGCCGAATTGGCAAAGGCCATCGTATATATACTTAACTTACGCTCATTACTACGAGATGCATCGTTATTAATACCTCGGGTAGCCGCATCAGTAAACACCCTATTTCTATCATTATTCAAATTTATCAAATAATCAGTGCCAAACTGGTCACTTCTATTTTGCATTATATTTTCAACAATGTGTGCAACCTTGTTAATTCTTTCTTGGGAACTATAAGTATTCACAAAATCTGACAACGCTGCTGTACCAACACCCTGACTATCATCGCTATGAGAAACTACTTTTTCTATATTAATTCTATCAAGGATATTTTGAATATTTTCATCAGACCAGCCTGCATCTTTAAAGGCTTTAATTATAATATTGGTCTGATCTACATCAGCATCATTATTAGCTGCGGCAATTAAATCACTTATTTGCTCGTCACTTAAATCTGTATTGGGTTTTATTTCTTTTAATGTATCTTTTATGTATTCTTCAAGAGAATTAGTTACAGATATAGCATCATTACTTTCAACATCCGAAGACAATAATGCCTTAATAATATTACTTTTAAATGAGACTTTTTCATTAGCATCAAATACGTTATTTTTAATATCTTCTTTTAATTGATTATAAAGAGCTAATTCTTCATCTGATAATTCGTTATTTTTATTCAATTTATCTAAGTATTCATAAACTTCGCCATAAGTGTGTTCCCCGTCACCTAAAGCCAAACAAGACGATCTTAAAGTTGAATAATTATCAACTATTTTTCTCGTTTTTACGTCTAAGTTGTTATATATTCTTTTGTTATTAAAAGCATCATATAAGATTATATCTTTATCGTTCTCAGACATTTTTGAAAATTCTTCAATGCTAATATTATTGTCAGATAGGTATTGTAGGACATTAATACCTATATTTTTCAATTTTTCCTTTGTTTCAGGAGTTGTACCTTTTAGGTTAAAATAATTACTAAATTTTTCTTTTGTATCTTCAACAATTTTACTTTGTTCATTTTTACTTTTAGAGGCAAAATTTTCGTCAGTAACGGAAAGATACATCCTTATTGAATCTCTAAATACTTCTTCAGGTTTTTCATTTCGCAATTTTTCAATAAATAATGCAAAGATTTCTTTTTTACCTTTATTAACCAAATTATTTATTTCATTGGCTGGTTTACTAAGCAAGTCATCCAAATGAGTGTTATCTTTTTCAGCTTCTACAATTAGGAGTGCAATCTTCATATAAGACTTTTTAATATCTTTATCAGATAAATTTGCATTATCAGGGTTTAGTTTTGATATATCATCTTTAATTTTTTGTTCAATAAACTTTTCTTGTTCTTCCTTTGATAATTTTGAAAATTCAGGGTCATTTTTAGCATAATACTCAGAAAGTAAGTTTTTTACTTTCTGCTCAGGAGTTGCATTTTCATCCTTTAATATATCAACATATTTTTCATCAATAACATTTTTTGAAGCAGGTGTTTTTTGTTCAGATGCAGTTGTGCGAGTCCCGTCAACTTGTTTTTGGGGGTCGGGCTTAAATGTCCCGTCTTCAATTGACTTTTCGTATTCTGCTAATAATTGCAATTCTTCATTATTTATTTTTTGTGTATTTTTTAGTTCTCGCAGATACTCATATATCTCGGTATCAGTACCTTCTTTACCTTTATTCTTTAAAAAATCAATAATAGAATTTTTTAATTTTACAACAGCAACAGCACCTACATCAGCACTATGCGCTGCTGCACGTGCTTGTCTTGTCTCTTGTGCTTCTTCTTCTGCTTGCGCACGAGCTTCATCAGATATTGGAGTTTGTTTCTTAACTTCACTGGTAGATGTCGTCACAACTGGAATAGGCGTAGGTGCAGGAGATGGTGCAACAGTAGTCTCAGGAGTTGTCGTAGTTTCACCAACACCTTGGGTATTAATATTTTGTTTTCTGATTAAATCGCCATCTAAAGCCATATCACTTATCTCGTATATTAGTGCTCATGAATATAAAAAAATAGAAAAAATTTTGATTTCATCAATGCGCTATATGTTTACATAACTTTACATTTAATCTTTGAAATATTCAATTTTAGGTTCAGACATTGCTTTACTTGTCGTAGTCTCAAACTCAATGCCGGTCTCATTTTTCCACTCTGTTTTATCTAATCTGAAGGCTAAAATTTTGTTTGCAGTGTCATCATCAATTTTTAATTCACTATATGCATATCCAATAGCATCGCCATCATCATTAACTAAGTATCCCTCTGTCAATACACTACAATATTCTTTATCCTTACCTATATTGTGGTATACTATTTTTACTATTTTAGGAGGGTGGGGAATAATGTTTTTACATCCTTTCTGATTTTTCATTATTATAAAAATTTCTGAAACTTCATTGTTTATTTTTTTCTCACTCTCGGGGGTAAAAAAAACTAAATCCATATCTTTATAATTATTAACTTTTATATTCTCAACATACTGAATTTTACCGTGTCTTAAATGTGTCCAACCATAAGGAGCATATTTAGGTCTTGTCTGCTGTACTTCAGGTGCGATTACATAAGTTGATTTTTCTGCTGATTTTGTTTCAGGGGCAAGCATTACAACTTTATTCGGATTATCCGCTTCAGGCATTGTAGGAATTTTACTGTTTAGTGTCGCTGGATTCATCGCAAGCAACACTATTACAGGCACTTTTGCCAAATCAGATGCTCTGCTTGAACTCTCCGCAGGCACATTATCAAGCACTCTTTGCTTTTCAGCAAACGAAAAGTTATTACTTTTAAAACCTAAATTACTGACCGCTTCTACTTTCATCTTTTTAACCCCTTTTATTCTTTTATATTCTTCGGATTGAAGTCCTCAGAATA